>DNOU01000154.1:719-6592 GCA_003501835.1 Anaerolineaceae bacterium
ATGGTCACGTCAGGACCAAAAACATCGGAGAGTGTCATGGGTGAAGCTTCCTCCCAATTAAACGGGAAAAATATTCTTTCTGTTCATAATCTCCAGACTTACTTCTTCACCGAAGACGGTGTGGTCAAAGCTGTGGACGGTGTGGACTTTTCGGTGAATGAAGGTCAAATTCTCGGGCTGGTGGGTGAATCGGGCTGCGGCAAAAGCGTCACCTCGCTCAGCATTATGCGGCTGGTGGGTGTTCCAGGCAGGGTGGTGGGAGGAGAGATATGCTTTGAAGGCACCGATCTACTGCAGCTCACCGACGATGAAATGGCCCGCATGCGGGGAGACCGCATTTCGATGATCTTTCAGCAGCCGCAATCCAGTCTCAATCCTGTGTTCAGGGTGGGTGACCAGGTGGCAGAAGTGCTGCAAATTCACCAGGGCATGGACAAGAAGGAGTCCTGGAAGCGTGCAGTGGAGTTGCTTGGCCTGGTCGGCATTCCTGATCCAGCCCGCAAAGCGGAAGCCTACCCCCACGAGATGTCAGGAGGTCAGGCGCAGCGTGTGATGATCGCCATGGCGCTGGCACTCTCTCCGGAACTCTTGATCGCCGATGAGCCCACCACTGCGCTGGATGTGACCATCCAGGCGCAGATCCTGGATCTGATCCGCGGGCTGCGCGAGCAATTGGGCACTGCAGTGATCCTCATCACCCACGACCTGGGGGTGATCGCTGAAATGGCGGACCAGGTGGCGGTGATGTATGCGGGTGAGATCGTGGAATATGCGGCCGTGGGTCCGATTTTTGCCATGCCTCTGCACCCCTACACTCAGGGGCTGCTTGGTTCCATCCCGACGCTGGGCAGGGTGGTTGACCGCCTGGAGGTGATTCCCGGGCTGGTGCCCAACCTGATCAATTTACCGCCGGGATGTCGTTTTGCACCGCGCTGCAAGCTCCGTGAGCAATACGGGCTGCAAATCTGTAACGAGGTACGCCCCAACCTGGAAACGCTGCAACCCGGCCACACGGTGCGCTGCTGGCTGTACAGCAGTTACGGTGATCACAAGGCACCCATTAAGCTGTAAGGAATTCAAGGCGCCATTCACGAAAATCCATTCCGTCAGCTTTTGAAGAGGTTTTATGAACGAAACTGCAACCCATCATCCCAATAATGGTTCCGACCTTTTGGTGGTGAAGAACTTAAAGAAATACTTTCCCGTGTACAGCGGGGTTCTGCACCGCATCTCCGGTCATGTGCAGGCTGTGGATGATGTGAGTTTCAGCATCAAAAAGGGTGAAACCTTTGGTCTGGTTGGCGAATCTGGCTGCGGAAAGACCACAGCAGGCCGGACTGTTTTGCGGTTGATCGAACCAACTTCTGGAACAGTGGATTTTGACGGGGTGAATATTCTGCCCCTTAAAGGCGATGCCTTGAAGAGCGTGCGCCGGGAAATGCAGATCATTTTCCAGGATCCTTATTCGTCGCTTGATCCGCGGGTACCGATTGGGGACTCGATCATGGAAGGGTTGCAAATTCACGGTGTGGGGAATAAAGATGAAAGGTATTCCATTGCCATTGATACCATGAAGAAGGTGGGGCTTGAGGAATATCACGCCCGGCGTTACCCGCATGAGTTCTCCGGCGGTCAACGGCAGCGTATCGGCATCGCCCGCGCCCTGGCGCTGCGTCCACGCTTTATCGTCTGCGACGAACCGGTTTCTGCGCTGGATGTCTCCATCCAGTCCCAGGTGCTCAACATCCTCAAAGACCTGCAGCAGGAACTTGGGCTGACTTACCTCTTTATTGCCCACAATTTGGGCGTGGTGGAGAATATTTCCCACCGGGTGGGCGTAATGTACCTGGGTAAGATGGTGGAACTGGCAAAGCGCGATGAAATGTTTGCCAACCCACTGCACCCCTATACAAAGGCGTTAATGTCTGCCATTCCCATCCCTGACCCCACCCTCAAACGGACCCGCACCATTCTGAAAGGGGATGTACCCAGCCCGCTCCATCCGCCCAGTGGATGCCGCTTCCACCCGCGCTGCCCCATTGCCGTTGCCAAATGCGCAGTGGAAGAACCGCCTTTCGAAGAAAAGGTAAAAGATCATTGGGCAGCCTGCTGGCTGGCTTAGCAGGAAAACGATTGCTTGACTACTTTCCGGGGAGACGGAATGATTATTTCAAAGGAGGTGATGCACTGAATCGTCTGAATGTGTGTGTAAACGAGTTTCGCACCCGAAACTCTCGAGGTTAGATGATATGGAGGAGAATATGAAACAAAGAAAGTGGTTTTTTGTGGTCAGTTTGGTCATCGTAGCGACCATGCTATTGGCAGCCTGCGGAAGTGCAACCCCTACCGCCGAGCCCACCACCGCTGCACCAGGCGGGTTCGTCTCGCCAACGTCATTGGTAGCCCCCGACTGTAACTATGGGTCGGCTGAAAACCCCGCCAAGCTCAAAGCCATTGAGGCTCTGGATGACAACACTGTGAAATTCACCCTGTGCGCCCCAGACCCCGCCTTCCCCTCGAAGGTGGCGTTCTCGGTGTTTTCCATTGCAGACAGCGCCTTTCTTGATGCCAACAACGGCGACTCGGTGAAGATGAGCGAGAATCCCAACGGAACCGGTCCCTACACCATTGTCAAATGGAACCGCGGTGACAGTGTGGTCTTCAAAGCCTTTGACAATTACTGGGGTGAGAAGGCAAAGATCCCCAACCTGATCTTCCGCTGGTCAGAACAGAGCGCCGCCCGCTTGCTTGAACTCCAGGCAGGCACGGCAAACGGTGTCGACAACCCCGCTCCTGAAGACATCGCCACCATCAAGAATGATCCAAAGCTGGCGTTGTTCGACCGCACTGCGCTGAACATTTTCTACATCGGCTTCAACAATTCGATGGCACCCTTCGATAAGGTTGAGGTTCGCCAGGCGATCGCCTTTGCCATCGACCGTCAACGCATCGTGGATCAGTACTATCCCGCTGGTTCAACTGTGGCTCAGAACTTCGTTCCCGATACGTTCGTGCCTGGCTTCAGCAAGGACATCAAGTGGTATGACTTTGATCAGGCAAAAGCCAAGGAATTGCTGGCTCAGGCTGGNNCAGTTGAAGGAAGTAGGCGTGGAAGTGACTCTTGAGGAAATGGAATCTGCAGCCTTCATCGATGCCACCGCTGCCGGACAGAAAGGTTTCTACCTGTTGGGGTGGAATGCAGATTATCCTGATGCCACCAACTTCTTCGATTATCACTTCGCCAACACCTCCAACCAGCAGTTCGGCGCTGTGTACCAGGACATTGTTGATGAGATCAATGCCGCTGCGAAACTTTCGGATGTTGCAGCCCGCCAGGCTCACTATGACAAGGTCAACCAGCTGCTCAAGGACAAGGTCGTGATGGTCCCTGTGGCTCATGGTGGTTCAGCAGTTGCCTATCAGGCGAATGTGGAAGGCGCCCATGCCAGCCCGCTGGGAAATGAGCGCTTTAGCGTGATGGATAACGGCACTGACCAGTTCGTCTGGATTCAGAACGGCGAACCTTCCACCCTGTGGTGCTCGGATGAGACCGATGGTGAAACATTGCGCGCCTGCGAGCAGGCTTATGAACCTCTGCTCTCGTTCAAGGTCGGAGAAACAGAAGTGGAACCTGCATTGGCTGAGAGCTTTGACGCCAATCCTGATGCCACCGAGTACACCTTCCACCTCCGCAAGGGCGTGACCTTCCACAATGGTGCCACCTTTGAGGCGAAAGATGTCGTTGCCACTTTCGCTGCCCTGTGGGATGCTTCAAGCCCGAATCATGTCGGCCGCACCACCACCTTTGAGTACTTCACCACCTTCTTCGGTGCGTTCCTGAACGCTCCGAAGTAAACACGGTTGTTGTAAACGTTGTATGGATGGGGCTGGATTTCAGCCCCATCCAACCTGATTCTGCTGGATGGATGAAACACCATGCCACAATTTGTAGGCCGAAGGCTCCTGTTATTGCTCCCTGTGATGATCGGGGTGGTCCTTGTCACCTTTCTGATCGTGCGGCTCATCCCAGGCAACCCCTGTGTGACCATGCTTGGTGAAAGAGCCACGCCTGCCAAATGCGAAGCCTTTATGGACCGCTATGGCTTGAACGACAATGTTTTTGTTCAATTCGGTCGTTATCTGCTAAATATGGTCAAAGGTGATTTTGGCGATTCCATCCGCTTCACGCGTCCGGTGGTTGACCTGATTGCGGAGCGGTTGCCAATGACCATGGAATTGACCATCCTGGCGATGATCTTTTCCACCACGGTGGGGGTCTTGCTTGGCGTAATTTCTGCGCTCAGGCGAAATACCATCCTGGACACTTTGACCATGGTCATTGCCAATATCGGGGTGTCCATGCCGGTTTTCTGGCTTGGACTCCTGCTTGCTTATTTGTTTGCCCTGGTTTTGAAGGATACCGCGTTCGTATTGCCTCCTTCAGGCAGGTTCTCTGCGGGGCTTTCACTGACGAACCTGGCTGATTTCTGGGGGTTGACCAATGTTACCGGGTTCAGGAAATTTGTGATCGACCTGCTCTCCAACACGGTGCTGATCAATGCCATCATTACCGGAAATTGGAAGATCTTTGGTGATGCGATCCGGCATCTCATCCTGCCGGCGGTTGCGGTGGGAACCATCCCCATGTCGATCATCGCCCGCATGACGCGCTCCAGCCTGCTCGAGGTCTTGGGGCAGGATTACATCCGCACAGCGCGGGCGAAAGGGCTCGTGGAACGGAAGGTGATCTCGAAGCACGCCATGCGCAATGCCATGATCCCCATCGTGACGATCATTGGTATTGAGACGGGCAGCCTGCTCTCGGGCGCAGTGCTCACCGAGACGGTGTTCAGCCTGCCCGGCATCGGCACCAGCCTGGTGGGAGCCATTCTCGCCCGGGATTACCCCGTAGTGCAGGGCTTCACAATGGTCATTGCAGCCATCTTTGTGTTGGTTAACTTGATCGTGGATCTTTCGTATGCCTATCTCGATCCACGCATCAGGTTGGAATAGGCGGTGCTGACTTGGATTCCACCATCACTGATCTGACGAAAGAAGCCACCAGCCAGCGAAAATCTCCCGCTCGCGAGGTGATTCGTCACCTTTTGAGACACAGTTCCGGCCGGGCGGGCATCGTCATCCTCAGCTTACTGGTGTTGATCGCCATCTTCGCACCAGTGATCGCCCCTTACGATCCCACCATACTCTTGAAAAACGAGGTACGAAGGTCGCCTCCCTGCATTCATCTCCTGGGCTGCCCGGCAGATCAGGAACAGCACATTTTCGGCATCGATGGCAACAGTCGCGACCTTTTTTCGCGGGTGATATACGGCTCACGACTTTCGCTGCAGGTGGGCCTGACGACCATGTCCTTTGCCATTCTTATTGGAACCTTGCTCGGTGCGGTTGCAGCCTATGCGGGCGGAGCTGTGGACAACATCATCATGCGCCTGATGGATGTGCTCATGGCTTTCCCCAGCCTTTTGCTGGCAATCGCCATTGTCTCGGTGCTGGGAACGGGACTCATCAATGCGCTGCTCGCCATCGGCATCGTATCGATTCCGCGTTTTGCGCGGTTGGTACGGTCCACCGTGCTTTCGGTCAAGGAATTGGACTACGTGCAGGCTTCACGTGCGCTGGGCGGCTCATCGATGCACATCCTTTTCAGACGCATCCTGCCCAATGCCATTACCCCGCTCATCGTCCAGGGAACTTTGGGCATTGCCACCGCCATCCTGGATGCGGCAGCGCTTTCCTTCCTGGGGTTGGGTGCTGAACCTCCGCGCCCTGAATGGGGTCTGATGCTGGGAGAGGAAAAGAACAGCATCTTCAGCGCGCCGCATCTGGTGATCTTCCCCGGCATCGCCATCATG
>DNOU01000161.1:0-3016 GCA_003501835.1 Anaerolineaceae bacterium
GAGCCTGGCAGCGATTTCCGCGCTGATCATGAAATCAGGTTTTGTGCCCTCAAGCGCGGGAACAGCAGAATAAAGACGCTGCACCCGTCGCTCGCCAGATACCAGGCTGCCTTCACGTTCAGCGGGCGCCTGCACCGGGAAGACCACATCTGCCAGCCTGGCTGTCTCAGTAAGGAAGAGATCCTGGACGATGACAAACCCGGCACGCTGGACTGCGTCTCTCAATGCAGAGCCATCTGCTGCGGGGTCAGCCCCGGCGATATAAAGTCCCATGGCATCGCTGAGCGTTTGCTCAAGAGCCGGAGGGACTTCCATGCCCATTTCCCAGGCTGCCTGTTCATTGGCGGTCTGCCAGACGGGGATGAGACCGTTGTTGGGTTTGCCAAAATGGCCGCTTTTCATCAGCAGTTCAGCAGCCATTTCAGCTGCAGCCGCTGTCTGAGCAACACCCAGACCGTCGCTGCCCAGGAAAAAGACTGAATTTTCGGAAGAAACAAATGCCCTGGCGGCATCCGAGGTTCCCGCAAGAAGATCACGCAGGACGGCTTCTTCAGATCCATAGTTGTAGCGCAGTTTGAAAGAGGCGAACTTATCCAGGCGGTTCTTGCGGGCGGATGCGACGATCAACACTGCCCCGCGTTCAGCTGCCTGCTTCACCCGCAGCCACCAGATCGGTGCTTCCTGGTGCAGGTCAGAGGCAAACACCAGAATGGCAGAGCCCTTACCCAGCGACCGCAGGTCGGAGCCAGGGGTCATACCCACCCGGGTGACCCACTTTCCTCCTCCCATGCGCGAGTAGAGGAAAGAGCTTGCTTTTTGAGCCTGGCTGAGCATTTTTAACGCAAACAGGTCTTCGTTGAGCAGCCTGCCGCCTGCCAGGGTGACCAGGTTTTCACCTGCAGTGCGGATCTTATCCGCAGCCACCTGCAGGGCTTCATCCCAGCTTGCCGGGGTGAGCTCTCCATTGCGGCGTATGAGCGGTGTGGTCAACCTCTCGGAGCTTTCGCTGAAGTGATACGCAAATCGTCCCTTGTCGCAAAGCCAGATCTCGTTCACCGCCTCGTTTTGACGTGGCAAAGCGCGTTTGATGACGATCTTGCCGCCGCTTTTGGCTTCGCGCCTTACTTCATACACCAGGTTGCAGCCCACCGGGCACTGGGTGCAGATGGAGGCTTCCTGTGTCATCTCCCAGGGGCGGGCGGCGAAGCGGAAATCGCTGGTGGTCAACGCACCCACAGGGCAGATATCGGTGGTATTGCCCGAGAAGATGGAATCAAAACCAGGTTCGGAGTAGCTGACAATCTCAAGATCCCGTCCGCGCTGGAAGAAACCAATCGCCGGGTCGTCCACAACCTCATCCTGGAAACGGATGCAGCGGGCGCATTGGATGCACCGCTCGCGGTCCAGCAAGATCAAATCACCCAGGGGCAGGTCCTTGCGGGCGTGATGCTTTTCATCGTAAATATATCGGCTCTTTCCAGGACCAAAAGCCAGGGTCTGATCTTGCAGGGGGCACTCTCCGCCCTTATCACAGATCGGGCAATCCAGGGGGTGCGAGGTGAGCAGGAATTCGATCATTTCATTACGGGCTGCCAGCACCTTTTCGGTGGCACCCCAAATCACCATACCCTCTGATACAGGGGTGGTACAGGCGGTCTCAAGCTTTGGACCGAAGCTGATCTTGGGCGTGCCGTCTTCATTCATCACCGGTTGACCCGTAGCCCGGTCAATCGCCGGACGACCGATATCCACCAGGCACATGCGGCACATTCCCACCGGTTCAAGCTTGGGATGGTAACAAAACACCGGGATGGTAATGCCCGCCATCTTTGCCGCGTCAACGATCAGAGTGCCTGCCGGCACTTGAACGCTGCGGCCGTCTATTGTTAAGGTCACAAGTTTATCCATGCGCTCATTTCTCCACGCGAGCTTCGAAATCAGCCCGGAATTTATCAATACCTGAAAGGACCGCCGCGATCGAGAACTCTCCCAGGGCGCAGAAGCACTTGTTCTGCATCTGAAGCGCCACAGTCTTGAGCAGATCGATGTCCTCCTTGCCGGCATTTCCCAGGGTGATGCGCTCGGTCAAATGCGCCATCCAGTAGGTTCCTTCGCGGCAGGGGGTGCATTTGCCGCAGGATTCATGCTTGAAGAAGTGCACCGTGCTGTTCACCAGGTCGCTGATGTTCACGGTCTCGTCCAACACGATCACAGAAGCAGACCCCAGCTGGGCACCCAGAGCAGGAACAGATTCGTAGTCCATGGGTGTGTCCAGCGCGGCCTCAGTGGCTTCTATCAGCGAGGAGGATGCCCCCGCCGGCATGATGACCTTGACCTTTGCATCATTGAGAATCCCCTCGCCGTGGTTGAAGATCAGCTCGCGGAACGTGGTACCCAGGGGGAGTTCGTAGTTGCCGGGTTTCTTGACCCTGCCAGAAAGGCAGAAAACTTTGGTGCCGGGGCTTTTTTCAGTACCCTGCGAGCGAAAATGGGGAACTCCCTTGCCGATGATGATCGGAAGGTTGGTCAGCGTTTCCACATTGTTGATCACGGTGGGCTTGCCAAAAAGACCGACCACCGCAGGGAAGGGGGGTCGCAACCGCGGTTGGCCCAGTCGTCCTTCGATGGACTCGAGCAGCGCAGTTTCTTCACCGCAGATGTAAGCCCCTGCCCCCAGTACCGGGTGCAAATGCAGCGAGTATCCGGTGCCGAAGAGATTGTCTCCCAGGTAACCTTTCTCCTCAAGTTCGCGAATACGGTCTTCCACCTTGCGGAAGATCTCGGAGAATTCTCCCCGGAAGTAGATATAGGAATCATTCGCCTGGACGGCAAAAGAAGCCAGCATCAAGCCTTCCAGAAATTGGAATGGATTGAGCTCCAGGATCTCGCGGTCTTTGAAGGTACCCGGCTCCGATTCATCGGCGTTTGCCACCACGTAATGCGGCCAGATGTTATTGGGCAGGAAGGACCACTTGGTGCCGGTGGGAAAACCCGCCCCGCCGCGCCCGCGCAATCC
>DNOU01000161.1:3043-3952 GCA_003501835.1 Anaerolineaceae bacterium
AGGAAGAGCTCGCTCATGATTCACCTCCTTTGACCGAGGCGCTCATCGAGCGCAACCAGTCCAGGGTTTTCTCAGGAGTCTGGTTTTCGTGATACTCGATCATGTCCCCGATCTGAGATTGGAACATCGGCGCATGATCACAGGCAGCCAGGCATTTGACCTCTTCCAGCGTCACCAGGCCATCAGGGGTGGTCTCGCCAGGTTGAATGCCGAGCCCCTTGCTGAGTGCGGTGAGGTATTCACGCGCGCCTCGCAGCATGCATGCCACGTCGGTGCACACCTGCAGGCGGATTTTTCCTTCCGGATGGTCATGGAAGAGGGTGTAATAACCCACGATGGAAGCCACATCTGTGACTGACACATCTGCCAGGTCGGCAACATCATTCATGGCGGCAATAGAGATGAACCCGTCATCCTGCTGCGTCAGGTGCAGCAGGGGAATGATCGCCGCCCGTTTTTGATCCGCAGGATACTGCGCCAGGATCCTGGCTGTTTCCTCTGGGTATTTCTTTGCAAGTGAGTTCACCGGTCTGCATCTCCTAAAATAAGATCGAAACCGCTGATGATCGCCACCATATCCGCCACAAAATGACCTTTGGACACAATCGGAATCGCTGAGATCAATGGGATGGACGGGGTACGGTAATGAACCCGGTAGGGTTTGGGTGAGCCATCAGATTCAAGGAACACGCCCAACTCACCCCGCGGGGATTCAATGGAGGTGTACACCGAACCTGCCGGAGGTGTGAATCCTTCTGTCCACAGTTTGAAGTGATGGATCAAAGACTCCATACTTACGCCAATTTCGGAGCGGAAGGGCGGGATGTACTTTGGATTGTACGTACGGGTTGGACCGTAGGGCATCTTGTCGAGCGCCTGCTTGATGATCTTCACTGATTCACGCATCTC
>DNOU01000051.1:0-10503 GCA_003501835.1 Anaerolineaceae bacterium
GCAATGGCATCCAAACGCAGGTATTGCGCCCCATGCTGCACGTATCCAAGCAAGATATCCACGATCTCCAGAAGCACATCAGGGTTGTGATAATCCAGGTCCGCCTGGTCAGCGCTGAATGTCGTCCAGACACGTCGTGTGCCAATGGAGGTGGAGAAATCGGTGATCAGTGGCAAGGTGCGGGGGCGAACCACTTTCGAAAGATCCGGATCTCCTTCAACCGTCATGAAGAAATCCCGGTAAGGGGTTTCATTACGCAAAAACCTCTGGAACCACTCCCCCTGGACGGAAGCGTGATTGATCACGCCATCGTACATCATTCGAAAACGCTTCCCCAACTGTTCAACATCATTCCAGGATCCCAGTGCGGGGTCAACCTGGCGGTAATCCTTGACCGAAAAACCATCATCAGAAGACCATGGGAAAAAGGGTAACAGGTGCATACTGCTGATGATCCCCGAGAGGTACTGTTCACCAAACCGGAGCAGGGTCTGTAAAGGCAGCTCACCCTCACAGAGAACCTGGTCTCCATAGGTGATCAACATGGCGTCCTTTTCAGTCAAATCGCTTCGGAGAGGGAGAACAATTGTATTTCGGTACCGCTCAATCAACTCCCTCAATCGTGGTTCCACCAGGCGGGTGGTTTGTGAGCCGTAAAGGTTGCTTAAAAACGTGGTATAAGAAAGTGAGACCATATGGGTCATTGTACCTGATGTGGGGGGGGAAAAGCTTAGAAGTAGGAGGTTTAGTGTAAATGGCAACTTCACGCAGGATCGGCTTTGTTTCCACACGTTTCTCCGGAACGGATGGCGTTTCATTGGAAACCCAGAAATGGGCCGATGTTTTGGAACGCATGGGAAACCAGTGTTTTTATTTTTGCGGTGAGTGCGACCGTCCGCCAGAAATCAGTCACGTTGTGCCCGAGGCTTTTTACCGCCATCCAAGGATTGATGCCATCAATCAGGTGGTTTTTACTGGTGAATGGGGCAAGATTCATGAAGCAGTCGAGCCTTCAGATGCAGCCAGTAATCTGCATCAAGATTTTTTCTCGATTTTCATTCGCCCCAGGCAGATCACAGAGGAAATCCAGGAGCTCAGGATTCTGCTCAAAGAGCAGCTTTATATTTTTGCCCAGCGATTTTCACTGGAAGCGCTGATCGTTGAGAATGCCTTAACCATCCCTGTAAACATCCCCCTGGGGCTGGCATTGTCCGAGTTCATTGCTGAAACAGGCATTCCCGTGATTGCACATCACCACGATTTCCACTGGGAACGGCAGCGGTTTATGAACAACTCGGTGAAGGATTACCTGGGTGCAGCCTTCCCGCCAGACCTGCCTTCCATTCATCATGTGGTGATCAATTCCATTCAGGCGCGCACCCTGGCATCACGTATCGGTGTCTCTGCGATGCTCATCCCGAATGTGATGAACTTCGACGCACCCGCACCTGATCCTGATGGTTACGCCAGCTCTGTCCGCCAGGACCTGGAATTACTACCGGATCAGTTTTTGATCCTGCAGCCCACACGAATTATTCAACGCAAGGGGATCGAGAATTCCATTGAGCTGGTACGGCGGCTGGATTTGCCCGCCAAGCTCGTCATCAGCCACGCATCTGGCGATGAGGGCACCGATTACGAAAAAAGGATCCGGGAATATGCCGATTTGCTGGATGTTTCCGTGGATTTCGAGTCAAAAATTGTAGGTCATTCCCGGGGAATCACCAAAGATGGCCAAAAAATTTATTCGCTGGCAGACATTTATCCTCTCGCTGATCTGGTCACCTATCCCTCTGCTGTAGAAGGATTTGGGAATGCGTTTCTTGAAGCCGTTTATTACAAACGCCCGCTTGTGGTCAACAATTACTCCATTTTTGAAGCGGATATAAAACCAAAAGGATTCCAGGTGGTTGAATTCGACGGATTCATCAGCGAAAAAACCCTTAAATCAACCCGGGAAATCCTGGTTCATCCTGAACGATACCTTGATCAATGGGAACACAATTATCACCTTGCCCGGCGCTACTACTCCTATGCGATGCTCGAACATCATCTTGAATTACTGCTGGATGAATGCTTTGGAGAAGAAAGATGAAAATAGCCCTGCTGCATTTTACCGCTCCTCCCGTGGTGGGGGGTGTGGAAAGTGTGCTCCTTCACCACGCCCGATTAATGACGGAAAGCGGTCATGAAGTGACCATTTTTGCGGGTCGGGGTCAATCCTTTGATCCTGCAATTCAAATGCAGATGCAACCGCTATTTAACTCGCGAAATCCTGAAGTGCTCGCTGTAAAAAAGGAGTTGGATCGTGGCATTTGCTCTTCTGCATTTACAACCCTTCGTGACAGGATCCAGAAGATTCTGGACCGCGAATTACCAGCGTTCGATTTGGTGATTGCCCACAATGTGGCGTCACTGAATCAAAACCTGCCACTGACTGCTGCCCTCTACAGTGCCCATACCGCGCCGGGATTCCCCAGGCTGATCCTCTGGCATCATGATCTGGCCTGGACGACACCGCGATACAAAAACGAACTGCATGACGGATATCCATGGCAGCTGTTGCGTCAAAACTGGCCAGGTGTAACCCAGGTGGTGGTCTCGGAGACACGTCGTAAAGAACTTTCGCAATTGATGAATGTGCCCATACAGCAGATTCAGGTGGTACCCAATGGCGTTGAATTGAACACTTTCTTGAAGTTATCCAGCCACACCATTGAATTGGCCGAAAAACTCAAACTGCTGGATGCTGACCCGCTTTTCCTCCTGCCGGTTCGCATCACCCCGCGCAAGAACATCGAACTGGCTTTACGAATCCTCAAAGCTTTTCGGCGCAGCAATCCTGATGCCATGCTGCTGGTAACCGGACCTGAAGGACCCCATAATCCCGCGAATGGGCTTTATCGGCAAGAACTGATCCAGTTACGCAACGAATTACAGCTGCAAGGCTATGCTCACTTCCTCGCTGAAACAACCTCTGAATTCCTGCCGGATGAAGTCATTGCAGATCTTTACCGTCTGGCGGACGTTCTTCTTTTCCCCAGCCGGGAAGAGGGCTTTGGCATCCCCGTGATTGAAGCTGGATTCAGCGGCATCCCTGTTTTTTGCGCTGATATTCCAGTGTTTCACGAACTGGGCGGTGCGGATTTGAGTTACTTCAACCCGGATGGAGACCCCGAAAGGATTGCCGGGGAGATCGGCAAGCGTTTGAATTCAGAAATGACATTTCGGTGGGCGAGACGCGCCAGGCACGGGTTTACCTGGCGGTCGATTAACCGGAAATATATCGAACCCTTGATTAACAGAAGGGAACAAATATGAAAGCGCCTTTTCCCAAGATAAAAACTGCGATTGTTCCTATTGGATTGGACAAAGATGACAGTTCTGCTCTTGCCATGGCAAAAGCTCTTGCCGGTGAGGTGGTTCTGGTAGGTGTCGTCACCGTTCACAACGATGAAATGGTGAGTGCAGGAGCACGAGCAGCCCGATCTGTACGAAAACGCCTGATGGAATTAAGCGAAGGACCCCAAGTCCGGTTCAAGTCGTCAATCATCGTTTCTGAGACCCCCTGGGTGGATTTGCAGAATTTGATCCTGCATGAAAAACCCGAGCTCCTGGTTGTTGCCTGGAAAAACGGTATACTGACCATTGATATTCCTGTGGTCGAAGTACTTTCCAATATACACGTGAACGTTCTGGTGGTTGGCGGGCGCAAGCCGAATAACTTTGATAAAACTCTGGTTGCTGTTCGCGGCGGTCCACACGCTGAATTGGCATTGAAGGTCGCCATTAGCATGAAACCTGCCCAACTGGACGTGCTCCATATTTCAATTGCCAGTGCACAAAATGATGCTCCGTTCAAGGGATACAAGCGCATCCTCAGTCAGCTTCCACAGGTGAACCCGCGTTCCATCGTTACCGATGATGTTTCAAAAACCTTATTCCAGGAAGCGGAGAACTACGATTTGGTCATCCTGGGGACAACGGCCAGCGGTTCTTTTGGTGGACCCACGATCGGACCCGTGGCAGAGCACTTGCTGCGTGATTCAAAAGCGACCGTCCTGGTCACCAAAATTTATCAAGAAACGACTCAGGAGGTTTTTGACGAAAGCTCTGGATCGCGGGCGATTTCGGTGCTGGTGGACAAATGGTTTGCCGAGAACACCTACCATAGCAAGGAATTTGCAAATTTGGACAGGCTGATGGAATTGAAAAATGCCTCAAAATTGAAAATCAGCCTGGCAATGCCCGCTCTAAACGAGGAAAAAACGGTCGGTAAGGTGATCACGACCATCAAGACAGCCCTGATGGATGAAGTACCGTTGCTCGACGAGATGGTTCTCATCGACTCCAATTCTTCAGATCATACCCGTGAAATTGCAGAAGACCTGGGAGTGAAAACCTACATTCACCAGGATCTTCTGCCAGACCTGGGGGCTCGTACCGGTAAGGGGGAGGCACTTTGGAAAAGCCTGCTGGTCACATCGGGAGATGTGATTGCCTGGATTGACACCGATATCGTCAATATCCGCCCTCATTTTGTCTACGGCATCATTGGACCTTTGCTGCTCAACCCGGCCATTCAGTTTGTAAAAGGTTTTTACCGCCGCCCTCTCAAAGTGGGAAGCAAGATCCAGGCGGGTTCAGGAGGACGGGTAACTGAACTGACTGCCCGACCCTTGTTGAACCTGTTTTATCCAGAACTTTCAGGCGTGATCCAACCCCTTGCTGGAGAATACGCAGGGCGCCGCGAAATCCTGGAAAATGCCATTTTCTATTCAGGCTATGGGGTGGAAACGGGTCTGCTCATCGATATCTTTGAGAAGTGTGGATTGACCGCAATCGCCCAGGTGGACTTGCTGGAGAGGATTCACCACAACCAGGAACTTGAGGCTTTGAGCAAGATGTCTTTTGCGATCATTCAAACTGTGCTGCACAAGCTGGAGACCCGCTACGAACGGTCGATCATTGAAGATGTGAACAAAACTATGAAACTGATCCGCTATGCCAATGGTGAATATTTCCTGGATGTGGAGGAGATTGCAGAGAAACATCGCCCACCCATGGTGACCATCCCTGAGTACCAGGAAAAACATAAGAAATGACAAGGTTTTGCCTGGTTCGTCATGGTCAAACTGCCTGGAACCTGGAAGGACGTTACCAGGGTCAAAGCGACATCCCTTTGAATGCGGCAGGATTGGAGCAGGCGCGTGAGTTGGCCAGAACACTCCAAAACGTGAGATTCGATGCTGTCTACTCAAGTGACCTGGTTCGAGCCCTGGAAACCGCAAATACGATTATTGCCCTGCACGATCACCTCCAGGTCCATGTCGATCCTCGTTTACGCGAAATCAACCAGGGCGAATGGGAAGGAGTGCAGATCGAAGAAATACGTGCACATTATGCTCATTTATGGCAGGCGCGCCAGGTTGATCCTGTCAATCTCCGTCCTCCCGGCGGCGAAACCGTTGGCGAAGTGTTCCAGCGGATGCATTCAGCGCTCGATGAGATTGCCAGACTTTTTCAAGGGGGAAACGTTCTGGTCGTTTCGCACGGGCTTGCCCTGGCGACGATTTTGTGCTTCACCCAGGGATTCCCGATCGGGCAGGCTTATCAGCATATCCCAGATAATTCCGTTCCCAACTGGATCTCGTGGCAGAGCCCGGCTCAACCAGGGTGAGTTTACCCGGAGCCTTCCAGTTGCGGGATGTGCCGCTGCGTTACGCATAACCAACCCATTCTGACCATCGAAAACCAGCTCTATTTACTCCCATTTACAAATTTAATGTGATGGTTTTACACAGACAGCATCATCATCTGTCTTTTTCATTCAGAACCAGCATCAAGAGGGCAAGCTGTTGGTTACAAAAGACAGCCCTTTTCTGTTCGTCCATATCCAACTGGAAATTTCGAATACAAAGCCGCCCTCAACAAAAGCTGGGATGAAAACCACGGTCTCCATGCTTCACCTGGCGGTACAAATATCCCCCTCCGGTAACTGATCAGCCATATCAACCATAATAAATCAGACCCCCGGCATGCCGGGGGTCTGATCTTATAATTGGAGAAAGGGCATTCTCAGGGCTCTGAGACCACAACCCAGTCAAACCCAACAGATGCGTCTCCCGATTCAAAGGAAGAGGCAGATACACCAACTGTACCTTCGGTATAGTTGGAATCGGTGACCGTTCGCAGGAAATGATCATTGATATAAGCGCTGATCGTGTTCCCCTGACAGACCAGGGTAAAGGTATTTGCCTGGCCGCGTCCCATATTGATGGAATAAGATCCCCCGTTGTAAAGATTGACAAACTCGTTGGTCTGCTCATCGTAACGCAGAATATCCCACAGACCTCCACTGGAAATGTTGAATTCATACCATCCCACATTATCCTGTGAGCGGCAGTACAGGCTGATATTGTTGTCGTTATTGCCCATATTTTCAGCGCTGGCGTCGACGCGCACATCGGTGTAGATGTAAGGGTCATAATTGATATACACATACGTTTGCGGCTGGGTAATATCGATCACCATCTGGCTGTTATTGGTGGTGATATTGAAGTCATTTTCACTGTCACCAAAGTAGAAATAGCTCCAATTGGGGAGATCGCCATCAAATTCCTCGGTAAAGTAGGCGGGGGCTGTACCAGATGTTGACCCGCTCATGGAGCCGCCATTCTCTCCAGAACCACCAGTCGAAGCGTTCGCATCGATGTTGCCTGTAGCCTCCAACTCGCGCCCGTTGATTTGTCCATCCATCATCTCACCGGTGTTGAAGCGGATCAGGCTGATATTGAGGGTATCGGAGGCGGTGTGGGATCGGATCACGTCACAGTAATCGGTCACCGTGCCATCGCGTCCCAACTGGATGTTCTCCAACGAGGTGATGAAATCGCCAGCCTTCACACCAGCTTTGTCGGCTGCCGAACCCGAATCCACCGAGTAGACCCAAATCCCGGAAAAGGAACCGTCGTCAGCGACGAGCGCTTCACCGTTGATTCCGAGCGAATCCACATTCGTGCCCTTGCGCAGATCTTCCACCACGAGTTTGGCTTCGGATGCCGGAATGGAGAAGTACATATCATACTGCGACGCACCTGCATAATTGATACCCACCACTTTGGCATCGTCAGTCACCAGCGGACCACCCGAATTGCCAGGGTTAATGATGGCGTCATGTTCCAGTACCTCGGTCACTGCGGTCCAACTGGTATTGCCGCTCGTCTTCTCCTTTGAGATCTCGCCCTTGTGCCGGGTGAAATTCGGATCACCCAGTGGGTAACCCAGCGTATAAACTGTCAATCCGAGTTCGGGTTTTTCGGTGTACCAGTCAAGATAGGGGTAGCCGTCGCCCTCAATATCGATCACTGCCAGGTCGGAACATTCCGAGACTCCCAGGATCCTGGCGTTATAAGCTTTTTCGCTGCCGCTGAAATACACTTTGATACGTGCAGCACCGGTGACCACGTGATTATTGGTGACAGCAATTCCACCGGGGTCGATGATGAAACCGGAACCAGAGCCCATTTCGGTGTATTCCGAAAAGTCGGGGTAGCTGTAAGTGCCTTCAGCAACGATCCGGATGACTGCTTTTTCAGCATCTTTGACATTGTCTATGGCCCCGCTTTTGGGTTCAGCGGTTGCAATCGAAGAATCTGTAGGTTCTTCAGTGGGTGCAGACGTGGGGGCGGGTATTCCGCAGGCAGCCAGTGCAAAGGATAAGACCAGGCTGGTGACCACCAATACAATTACTGATTTGCGGTGCATGCTATTCTCCTTGATTAAGCATTTGAACAAGATACTGATAAGATTATTTCACGCCGGGAAAAATTCAAATGGATGAAAATTTGTCAGCGCAATCATAAATTATAAACAATTTAGCAAGTATCCAATTCGGCATCAATTTAATCTTCATGAAAACAGTTTTCAGATTTGCAAACTTTTCCGATTGACTTCGCGATCAATTCGCGATCAATGCTCAACAAATCATTATAAGATAAGGGGACGCGAAGATTGGGACGAGTTAGCTTCATCTTATTTGGCAATTTACCAATCGATCCAATATTGCCGGATGTGCGTCCATAAAGGATGTCAATACCATCAATTCGTTGAAAGTCTATATAATATACTGTAAGGAATGTGACACGAGGAGGAATATCATGTGGTATTACGCAATCAATGGCCAGCAAATGGGCCCGGTTGATGAAGCCAGGATCAAAGAGCTTTTGGCGAACGGAACCATCTCTGAAAGCACTCTGGTCTGGACAAATGGCATGAGCACCTGGCAGCCTTTGGCCCAGGTCAATCTGGATAGGGGTTCTGCACAGTTGCAACCGGCAGTATCTGTTACACCACCGGGATTGATCGATCCACAGGTCAATACACTGAACAAACTCTTCACCTGGATGTGGATCAGCCTTGCTGCGTCGCTCATCACCTTCGGCATCAGTTTGCTCGCCACTGTTACCCTGTTCATGATCATCGTATACAAAAGCTGGGAACTGGTGCAGGACGGTCATGCCCGCACCACACCCGACCAGGCGGTGGCATTCAGCTTCATCCCGGGTTTCCAGTTCTGGTGGTGGTTCATCGCCTTCAAGAGCCTGGCAAAAGACCTGAACCGGGTGATGGCGAATGAGCATATCCCCGGTAAACCGGTGAGCGAAGACCTGGCGCTATGGTTTGTCATCAGCCTGCTGGCAGCCCCACTGGTTTTCCCCCTCATCGCCACGGTGGTCATTGGCATCATCCTTGCCAGTCAGTACCGCGACGCTGCTGCTTCCATCATCCTGGAACGAAAGAACACCTCGAGCTAGTTTCAAAGAATACACGTCCGGTGAGAATAGAAAAACCCTGCCTGAATTGGCAGGGTCTTTTCGCAAGTTTGCGCGGTTACTTGATCAGCAATAGCGCCTGTGATGCCAGTCCAAACATGGTGCCCGGGAAGAAGCTGAGCACCAGGATGCACAGGGTGCTGAAAAAGAGCACCATCCCCCCCCAGAAGTTGTATTTCAGGTCGGGTTCGCCTTCGCGGAAGAACATCATCACCACCACGCGCAGGTAGTAGTATGCTGAAACCAGCGAGGTGAGCAGCCCGATGACCGCCAGCCAGATAAAACCGCCCTGGATGGCAGTGCGAAAGAGGTAGAACTTGCCCCAGAAGCCAAGGGTGAGTGGTACCCCTGTGAAGGAGAGCATCAGCACAGCCAAAGCTGCCGCCACCAATGGTGAGCGTTTTCCCAGACCCGCCAGGTCAATGAAGTCCGTTCCCTTGAGCTCCTGGCGTTCCATCATGGTGATGACCGCCCACACGCCCAGCGAAGCGAGTGCGTAAGCCAACAAGTAAAAGAGCATGGAAGCCAACGAATCTGCACGGACAGCATCGTTGCCGTAGGTCACCAGTGCCATCAGCAGGTAACCGGCGTTCGCAATGCTGGAGTATGCCAGCATGCGTTTGAGATTGTTCTGCGCGATGGCCACCACGTTCCCCACCACCATGGTTAACACCGCCAGGACCCATAGAATGGGTGTGAGCGTTTCTGATTGTGATGGCAGGGCAATGAAAAGCACCCTCATCAGGGCGGCAAACCCGGCAGCCTTGGCAACCACTGACATGAACCCGGTCACCGGAGCCGGTGCTCCGTGGTATACATCAGGTGTCCAGGCGTGGAAAGGTACCGCGGCAACCTTGAAGCCCAACCCGCCAATGAGAAATCCTGCACCAGTCAGGAGCATCATGTTTGTGTAGGGGGCAGGGCTACCTGCCTTGACTGCATCCACAATACCCCGCAAAGCAGTGATGCCGGTGGCACCGTATAGCAAGGCAATGCCGAACAGGACAAATGTGGAGGCAAAGGTGCCCAGAAGGAAATATTTCAAAGCAGATTCTTCTGAAGCGACTTGCGGATGGGCAAAGCCTGCCAGCACATACAGGGGGATGCTGAGCAGTTCAATCCCCAGGAAGATCAGGATGAGATCGCCGGCATAAGCCAGAAGCATGGCTCCGACGATCGAGAAGATCATCAGCACATAGTACTCACCGCGGTGGATATCCATGCGCTTGAGAAAGTCAAAGGCAATTGCCGTGCCCGCCAGACCAGAGAAAAGGAAGATGATATTCAGAAAGACAGCAAAACCATCCACTTCAATCATGCCGCCAAAGCCGGTTTGCGGAGCGTTTGCCTGACGCAGCGTCAACACCATTGCTGCGACGATACCAAGAGCAGCGAGGATTGCTGTCCAGACTTTTCGATTCCTGGGAATCCATAGATCCGCCACAAGGACCAGCATTGCCCATGCAACCAGGAAAATTACTGGAAGAATTGTGAGTGCATCATTCAGGGTCATGCTTTCTCCTTGTGCCTAATACAAAAGCGGGCTGGCAGCGATCACCGCCGTCACCAGCTTTTCCACGGCGGGTGAGATCAGGTTCAAGAACGTTTGGGGAGCTATGCCAATCCAGAAGATCATGATCAAAATGGGCGCCAGGGTGATGATCTCGCG
>DNOU01000051.1:10508-12038 GCA_003501835.1 Anaerolineaceae bacterium
CCGACCAGGATGTTGAATTCTCCGACAAAGCCGTTCAAACCCGGCAGTGCAGCCGAGGAGAGCGTCACCACCAGTGCCAGGCTGCCCATTACCGGCGTCACCTTCCACAATCCGCCAAAATCCTCCAGTGCACGGGTGTGACGCCGCTCGTAAAGCATGCCCACGATGAGGAAAAGCGCTCCGGTTGAGAGCCCGTGGTTGACCATTTGCAGAATTGCACCTTCCACGCTCAACTGGTTGAGCGCAAACATGCCCAGCATCACAAATCCGAGGTGGCTGATGGAGGAATAGGCTACCAGTTTCTTGACATCCTTTTGACGGAACGCCACCATCGCGCCGTAAAGGATGCCGATGATCGCCAGGACCGCCATGTAAGGTGCCAAAGTGATCGTGGCTTGCGGGAAGAGGGGAATATTGAAACGCAGGAAGCCATAGGTTCCCATCTTCAGCAGCACACCTGCCAGGATCACAGAACCGGCAGTGGGTGCTTCCACATGTGCATCGGGCAGCCAGGAGTGTAACGGCCACAACGGCACCTTGATGGCGAACGCCAGGCCAAACGCTGCGAAGAGCCAAAGCTGCGCAGCCGCAGGTATCCCGCCTGCCTGGGTCAGCACCGTCAGGTCAAAACTGCCGTATTGCAGCCCCACCCAAAGGATGCCCGCCAGCATGATCACTGAACCTGCCATGGTATAGAGGAAAAACTTCATGGTGGCGTAAACACGCCGCTCGCCACCCCACAGCCCGATCAGAAAGTACATCGGCACCAGGGTGAATTCCCAGAAGATGTAGAAGAACACCATATCCAGCGCCAGGAAGACCCCCACCATGCCCAGCTCTAGCAGAAGGAAGAAGATCATGAAACCCTTGACGTTCTCTTCCACCGCTTTCCAGGCGGAAAGAATGGCGATGGGCGTAAGGAAAGTGGTCAGGAGAAGTAGCAGGATGCTCAATCCATCCACACCCAGGTGAAACGCAATGGGATTGCCTCCCAACGTAAACCAGGTGAGATTGATGACCATTTGTGCTTCGGGGTTTGCCGCGTCAAAGCGCCCCAGCACCCACAACGAAAGTCCGAACACCGCCAGCGAGGTGATCAACCCCGTCCAGCGGATGGCATTTTTCCAGCTCGATTTCAGAAAAAGAATGACGAGCACTCCCACGAGCGGGAAGAACGTCACCCAGATTAAAGGTTCACTCCCTAGATTCATAGCCCGTCCTTTATCTGAAAATGAGATAAGTCATCATGGCTGCCAGACCCAGCAGCATCCAGAAGGCATAAGAGCGCGCAAAACCATTTTCGAGTTTCCGTAATCCATTGGCTACCGCCTTCGTGCCTTCACCAAGGCCATTGCCCAGACGGTCAATCCCGCCCAGGTCCACCCTGCCTGCCAGGAACTGTGAAAAAGCAGTGAAGGGTTTGAGAATGAGGGCGCTGTACAGCTCATCCACTTTCCACCTGTTTTCCATACCGGTGAAGATCAGACCCAATGGTTTCTTCAATGGATCTGCCTGTCCTGCTTTGAGTGG
>DNOU01000089.1:0-1465 GCA_003501835.1 Anaerolineaceae bacterium
ATGGTGCAGCCTCCGCAGGCGCCTTCATCGCAGCTCACCTTCAAGCCCGTTAAACCCAGTTTTTCGCGCAGAAATGCGGAGAGGGTGCACATGGGTTCGAGATCGCGGCCGACTTCAAACTCGCGCCATTCGCCATTGAGGTGCATTTTCAACTTTTGGACCGAAGAATCGAACCTTTGATCACTCAAGGAATCCTCCTGTTGGCATTTGAAACCTGGGTTGTGCTTTCAAATAATAATCGATGCCCGGAAAAATGACTCGATGGGGCGGTGATGGGAGCGTCCCATCGACATTGGCCCCAGCTTACCGGGGGCACGCGCAGGGGATTGATACATCACACCCGCCTAAAACTTTTACCATTCTCATGAACCTGCATCTCCAGACGCCCTTCGTGTCGCAGGATCAGCATCAGGGTTAGGATGAAGGGCTTTTCTACATCACTTTTCACCTTTCGCTTTCGTGCGGGCTGTCTACTCTTGGGACAGCCTCCTGCTTTGTGGAAGACCTTTTCATTTTGGCGCTTTATCTCAGGTGGCTACACAAGCCAGCAGGAGTGCTCCGGGAAGCTGATGATCACCTCATCCCCTGCGCGCGGCAGGGTGATGCGCCGTTCATTGAAGAAGTCGGCACTGAAGAGCGCTCCGTCCACGTTCACCCGCAGCCGGACGACCGAGCCAAGGAAGAGCACCGATTCCACCCTGCCCCTGAGCGCGTTTCGCCCCTCGCCGGTTCCGATGTGCACTTCTTCAGGGCGGATGGCCAGGCGGGGTTCTGCACTGATCTGGCGGTTGGGAGAAGGCTCGAATTTGACCGTTTGACCGCCGATCTTGCAGGTGTTCTTCTTGAGATCAACCTCGGTCACCGGGATGAGGTTCAATTGCCCCACGAACTGGGCGACAAACTCGGTCGCAGGGTAGTTATAAATCGCCGCAGGGCTGCCCACCTGCTCGATGTGCCCCTGACTCATCACCACCACGCGGTCTGAAAGCAGCAGGGCTTCTTCCTGGTCGTGAGTGACGTAGACAGTGGTGATGCCGAGGGTTTGCTGAATACGGCGGATCTCCAGGCGCAATTCCACACGGATCTTGGCATCCAGGGCGGAAAGAGGTTCGTCCAGGAGCAGCACCCGCGGTTGAATCGCCAGGGCGCGAGCCAGGGCGATGCGCTGCTGCTGACCACCGGACAACTGGTAGGGGTACTTGTCAATATGCTTCTCCAGGTGCACCAGTTCGAGCATTTCCCTGACGCGTTTCTCAGTATCCGCTTTGTCCATCTTGCGAACTTCCAGACCGAAGCCAATGTTTTGACCGATGGTCAGATTCGGGAAGAGTGCATAGGACTGGAACACCATGCCCACATTGCGCTGATTGGGCGATTTTTGGGTGATGTCCTCGCTGTCCAGGGTGATGGTACCGGTATTGACCGTTTCAAATCCGGCGATCATGCGCAGGGTGGTGGTTTTACC
>DNOU01000089.1:1531-6285 GCA_003501835.1 Anaerolineaceae bacterium
TGCGCCCCGGCGAGGGAACTGCCATCTGCCTTGCCGCGGTTGAACAACTGGATCAATGCCATGAAGCCCCAGGTGACCAGGAAGCTGATGATCGCCAGGGAGGAAGATTCATAAGTCTTGTTTTGCCCGATGAGGGACATGTAAGGTCCAAAGGCCTTGATGCCTACCAGGAAGCTTGCCATCGTGTATTCACCCACCACGGTTGCCAGGGTGAGGAAGGCGCTGCTGAGAATGGCCACGCGTACATTGGGCAGGATGATCCGCAGGAGGATTGTCGCCCAGTTGGCGCCCAGGCTTTGCGCTGCTTCGGTCAACGAACGCACATCGATGGCTGCCAGCCCGGTATCGATCGCCCGGAAGACATAGGGTAGCGCCAGCACCACATAGGCGGCCACCATCAAAATGTAGGTGCCAAAGAAGGTGTTGGTCAGGTGGAAGGGCGGGCCTGAGAAGACCCGAATCAAGCCAAAAACCAGCACGATGGCCGGCACCACGAAGGGCAAAATGGAAATGAACTCGATCATCCCGCGCAATTGTGGCAGTTTCAGACGGATCCAGTACACCGTGGGAAGCACGAGAATGATCGCGACGATAATGGTAAAGAAGGCAATTTCCAGTGAAAAGCCGATGGTGCGCCAGAAATTGGGATCCTTGAACACATTTTGATAAGCCAGGAAGGAAAGCACCCCTTTTTTGGCGCGCAGCGAAAAATCGAAGGTGGCGATAAGGGGTACCACGAAATACAGCGTCCCCAGCGCAATCCAAACCCACGACCAGAAGGATTTGATTTTCATTGTCTCAACCACCGTTCACTGCGGCGGCGCAGCATGTAATAGAAGGCCATCATCACGCTCATCACGATGATCATGCCCACTGCCAGGGCGTAACCCAGCCCGGGATTGTAGTAAATATCACCCTTGATCTGGGAACCGATCACGATGGTGATCAGGTTGATGAAACCACCGGTCAGGGAATACGCTGTGGCGTACGCGCCGAAGGCGTTGCCAAACAACAGGATCATGGAGCCCAGGATGGAGGGGGTAAGGATGGGCAGGGCAACCTTGCGCCAGTAGGTGGCATTGGTGGCGCCCAGGTTGGCGGCGGCTTCATTCCATTCCTTGCGCAGCCCATCCAGCGCGGGTGTGATCACCAGCACCATCAACGGGAACTGGAAATACATGTACGTGAAGGACAGTCCCCAGAAGCTGTAGAGACTGAAACCCTGATCGTACAGATTGATTCCCAGGATATCTTTGAGGAGAACGGTCACCAATCCGGTGCGTCCGAGGGTGGCGATAAAGGCAAAAGCCAGCGGCACACCGGCAAAGTTGGACGCCACTCCAGAAAAAGTCATCAGTGCCGACCGGACGGCTGTGGGCAGTTTACCCACGGTGACGGCGTATGCCATCAGGAAGCCGAGCAGCCCACCGCCTATCGCAGTGACCAGGCTGATTCTGATGGTCACCCAGTAGGCGTTGAGGATCGATGGATCCAGCAGACCGGTGAAATTGGACAGGGTTACCTTGCCGGTATTGTCCTTGAAGGCGCCCACCAGCAGGGTGACGGAGGGTAGAACGATGAACAGGAATGCGAAAATGAAAAACGGGATCACACCGATCCAGTTCCGCCAGGGCAATGGTGCGGGACGCGCTTTAGGCGCGTCCCGTTTTTCGAGTGGATTGGATGCTGGTTTATTTGACATCGGCGCCCACGACACTCATCCACTGATCGCCAATGACCTGCTTGGCAGCGTTGATCTGATCGATGGACGGGAAGGCGATCGGGCCGCTGAAGGTGGGCAGTTTGGCAGCGATATCCGCATTGACCACGCCGCGTGTCTGCATATCGGCATAGCGAATGGGATGGCAGTAACCCTTCAACCAAATATTCTGACCCTCATCGCTGTAGAGGAATTCCATCCACAGCTTGGCGGCGTTTGGGTGGGGGGCATAGGCTGAGATCGCCTGAATGTAGACACCGGCAATGGTGCCGCTCTTGGGATAGACCACGTCAATGTTGGGGTTTCCCGCCAGGGTGTCCTTGTCTGCCAGGGCGCTGTAGTCCCAGCGCAGGATGATGGGGGTTTCCGCCTTCGCCACGGTGGATTGTTTGGCAATCACCGGCACGAAGTTGCCTGCCTCGTTCACCTTTTTGAAGAAATCCAGTCCAGGCTGCACATTATCGAGGGAGCCGCCATTGTAGATGGCTGCGGCGTAGACGCTCATCTGAGCCTGGGCAGAGGCACGTGGATCACCAGAGAGAGCAAATTGCCCCTTGTATTCCGGCTTGAGCAAATCTGACCAATCCTGCGGCACGTTCTGCACTGCATCGCTGTTGACCTCAAAGGCCAGCACGCCGTAGTAATCGCCGTACCAGTTGCCATCGGGATCCTTGGAATCTGCGGGGATGGAATCCCAGGTGGACACTTTGTAGGGCATGACCAGCTTGTCGCTGATCAGCTGCGGACCAAATCCATAACCCACGTCGATCACATCCGGTGCCTGGGGACCTTTGTTGTCTTTGTTGGCAACGATTGCCTGGATTTCATCTGCTGAACCGCCATCGGGGTTCAATTCGTTCATGGTAATGCCATACTTGGTCGAGAAGGTGGAAATAGCCTCACCATAATTGCACCAGTCGTGCGGCAGGGCGATGACTGTGAGGTTGCCTTCCTTCTTGGCAGCCGCGATCAGCTCATCCATGGCTGTTCCGCCAGTGGACGCGGTGGGCGCGGGAGTGCTGCAGGCGCTGAGCACAAATGATAAAACCACGATCAGGGAAACGATGATAAACATTGATTTGGTCCGCATCTTATTCTCCTTTGGTATGATTGAAACAGTTAAGCTTTTGCTCAACTATTTTTACAATGAGAAAGTCAGCTTTCAATGAACAATCACAAGCATTTTCAGGTGATCAAGGGTTGGGAATGACTCGTGTCCCATTCATCCTGCCTTTTATCATGTCTCCAGCATAACCATGCAGTGTTAAGGCATTTTTTTGAAAGGTTAAGAACCTGTTAACTTTTGATGAGAGTAAATTTACTTAAAGGGTGTGTTTGTAAATGATGATGCGATAAAGTGAGCATAAATTCTCACAGGAATGAGCGTTCCTTGATTAAAGAATAATTAGAATCATTATATAGTTTTTTGAATGTAAATACTATCGGCAACTTTTCATCAAGTGATTTCCGGGAGTGAATCCATCGGTCTGATATTCAATGTACAATTACCTGAACAGGCAGTTTGATCAGGTGAGATGAGTATGCAGCAGGAAGATGCCGTCGGGCTGGTTTGCTCCATTCTGAACCCCGTTTCCGATAAAGCCGCGCTTGTGGAGACCCTTGGGCAGCTTTCGGCTGAGGACTGGCGGATGCTGCATGAGGTGGCATTCAAGCACGGGTTGCATCTTCTGCTTTATCACCGCCTGAAGGAAGCGGGATTGCTGATGGTCATGCCGGAATCCTGCCGGGAGTATCTGCGGGAACACTTCCTGGCGGTCACCGCGCGCAACATGAAGATACTCCACCACGCCGGGAAGATCCTGCAGGTGCTCAGGAATCATGGGGTGGAGGTGATTGTTTTGAAAGGGCTCTACCTGGTGGAAAATATCTACCCCTCTATTGGTCTGCGCGTGTTTGGCGATGTGGACCTGTTGCTCCGGCGGGCGGATGTGGATGGGGGATTGGAGTTGCTGCGCTCCCTGGGCTACCAGCTTTCCACCTGGTATGATCCGCAGGACCCCAACCGCGATATCAAGCACCTCCCGCCGCTGATCAAGGAAGACGCTCCGATGGTCGAACTGCACTGGAACATTCTGGAAGAGGATGCTCCCTTTGACATCCGCATTGACGATCTCTGGAGCCGGGCTCAGCCGGTAAAAGTGGCGGGGGTCGACGTATTGGCGCCGGGCATTGAGGATCTGATCCTGCACCTTGCCATCCATGCCAGCTACCAGCATGGGTTTCGCGGCGGCATCCGGCCGTTGTACGACATCGCCGCCGTGCTGCAAAAGTGGCAGGGACAGGTGCAGTGGGACCAGCTTGCGCTGACAGCCCGCGAGTGGGGCACGGAGCGCGTCCTCTGGCTGACCCTGTCGCTGGTGACAGAAGTGACCGGTGCAGAGGTGCCGACGGATTTCCTGCGCGGATTGGTGGCTGAAGCGGTGGATCCTTGCATAATTCAGGATGCGAGGGAATTGCTCTTCGCAAGCGAGGGAGCCGCAACGCTGACCCCGGATCTGGCGGCACTGCAGAGGCTCAGGAACCCGGTGGCGAAGGTCAGGCTAGTCCTCTCGCGCATCTTCCTCCCGCGGCGGCTCATGGCAATGCAATACAATGTGGATCCGCGGTCGCTCAAGGTCTACGGTTATTATGCCGTGCGGCTCCGGGATCTGCTGCGCCTGCATGGGCGCTCCGGCTGGGGCATGCTGCGCGGGGATGAGGCTGTGCTTGCAGGGGTGGACCGGGAGGAAACCAACGGCCGGTTGGGGGAGTGGATGGAGCGGGGAAAATAAAATCGCGGCCGGTAAGGCAGCGATTTTTTGCAATTTTTCTCTATTAGCGACTAGAAAAAAAATTAATTGCTAGATTATTATCTCTATCCACTAAAGGGTTTATTTTTTAAATTACGAAAGCAATCATAAAAACTAAGAATACCTTTGTATTATCCTAAGGTAATAATATGATTTTCTCCACGAATAAATTCATTATGAGGAATATTTCTTAATGATCTATGATTGCACTGTAATAACTGCAC
>DNOU01000122.1 GCA_003501835.1 Anaerolineaceae bacterium
TCCGCGCTGGCAAAACCCGCATACTGGCGCATCGTCCAGAAGCGGCTGCGGTACATGGTAGGTTGAACACCACGGGTGAAGGGAAATTCACCTGGAAAGCCTAATTTTTCCAGATAATCGAAATCATCCGGCAACGCCGCCCGTGGTAATGGGATACCGGAAGGGGTAAGAAATTCGGCTTTGCGCTCTTTGAACTTATTAAGCACCGGTTTGACCGTTTGTTCTTCCCACCGCTTGTTCTCTTCTTCCAAAGTCATGTGAACCCCTTTATTTCCATCCATTATTGATGTAATTGAACTGAAGCACTTGCCTGTTTTGAGTATACTCCAACCGTCTGGCGGGTTGTTAAAAAATCCTTTATAATATTCACTTATATTGACAATCTTTGGGATCCGATCATGACACCATTTCTACAGCTCGCCCTCGAACTGATCCTCATCATCACCTTTGCCAAGCTTGGGGGGTATCTGGCTACGCGCATCAGGCAGCCTGCCGTTTTCGGTGAACTCATCGCAGGTGTGATCCTGGGTCCATCCCTGATCAACATCACCGGGCTGCCATTCATCACAGACGCCCACCTGCCAGAGACGATTTCACAACTGGGCGAAATTGGCGTTCTCCTTTTAATGTTCCTGGCAGGCCTGGAACTGCACCTCAAGGACCTGACGCACAGCAGCCGCGTGGCAGCCCTGAGCGGTACCATCGGTGTGCTGATTCCCGTCGGGATGGGTCTGGCATTCGGCGAACTGATTGGAATGGATTTTAATCACGCGATTTTTCTTGGGCTTACTTTGGGGGCGACCAGCGTTTCCATCTCTGCGCAGGTCCTGATCGAATTGAACAAACTGCGAACACGGGTGGGGTTGGGTTTACTTGGATCAGCTGTTTTTGACGATATTCTCACCCTGCTTCTGCTTTCCACTTTCCTCGCCTTCCTTACAGGCAACAGCGGAGTTCAGGATGTGGTGATCGTGGTGTTGAAAATGGTCGCCTTCCTCGGAGTTTCTGTCGGCTTCGGGTTGTGGCTGCTGCCCTGGATCAGCCGTAAAGTCAGCCGTCTGCCCATCAGCCAGGGGATCACCGCCCTGGGGTTGATCGTCATGTTCGTGTTTGCGCTGGCTGCCGAGCTGTTGGGTGGCATGGCAGCCATTACCGGCACCTTTATCGCAGGGTTGATGTTTGCCCGAACACCCGAAAAACAGACACTCGAAACCAACCTTCATGCCATTGCTTATTCGTTCTTCGTGCCTGTTTTCTTTGTCAGCATCGGACTGAGCGTGAATCTGCGTCAGGTGGACATTTCATCATTGTGGCTCATCCTTGCTGTTTCTGCCATTGCCATCCTGGGAAAGGTCATTGGTGCAGGCGGCGGAGCGCTTTTAGCCCGCTATCCCCTGTTGGAATCCCTGCAAATTGGCATTGGTATGATATCACGCGGTGAAGTGGGATTGATCATTGCCAAGATTGGCCTGGACAACGGCCTTCTCAATCAGGATATATTTGCCACCATTGTGATCATGATCCTCATTACAACGCTGGTCACTCCGCCTTTGCTGCGTGCAGCTTTCGCACGGAGTGATCGCCTCACCGAGTCCGCTTTGCCTGAAGTCATCAGCAATCCAGTGGAAACAAGTGAGTCTGACAAGGAGTAGCATATGTTTCTCATTTTGTTTGTGCTGCACGACACCTCGAAACTCGAAGGGATCATGAGAGCCTGGACAGAAACTGGTGTCCGCGGCGTCACTATCCTGCTCAGTACAGGATATCGAAAGTTTACCGAGGGAAATATCCTTCGGGAAGATCTGCCGTTAATCTTTAGCATTGAGGATATCCTCCAACACGAGGAATGCACCAACCGCACCCTTTTTTCAGTGGTCAAAGATGAAGAAGCAGTTGACAGGGTGATCAAGGCAACTGAAAACCTGGTTGGTGATTTGAATCTGCCCAATACCGGTATTTTGACCGTGCTGCCTGTTTCGCGCGCCTATGGCCTGGACAGGATCTACGATTAGCATGAAAGTCCTCAGCATTGACATCGGTACCGGCACGATGGACGTGCTGTTGACAGACACCCGTTTGGATATTGAGAATAGTTTGAAGCTCGTCCTGCCTTCTCCCACCATGCAGGTCCAACGGAAAATTCAGCAGGCGACACTCGATGGAGAGGATATTCTGCTCACTGGAAGGATGATGGGCGGAGGTCCTTCCGGATGGGCAGCAGGAGCCCATCTCCGGGCTGGTCATCATGTGTATGCCATCCCCGCTGCTGCCCGCTCATTCAACGACGATCTTGAAAAGATCAAAGAAATGGGCATCCAGGTGATCTCTGAAGACGAAGCGGAGTCACTCCCTTCCAGCGTGCAGCGGATCCGAATGTGCGATTTCGACTTTCCAGCGATCGCAGGGGTGTTCACCCGGTTTGGCGTGAACCTGGACGATCTGGGTGCAGTAGCAGTCTCTGTCTTTGATCACGGTAATGCACCGGTGGATGTCTCTGATCGGAAGTTCCGCTTTAATTACCTCAATGCCCGCATCCGCTCTTCAGACCGGCTTTTCACGTTTGCCTTCCGCTCCGATGAGGTACCTGCCATCATGACCCGCCTGCAGGCGGTGGTGGACGGCGCCTGTGATCTTTCGGCCCCCCTGGTGGTGATGGATTCAGCCCCGGCAGCCATTCTCGGTGCCATGTACGATCCCCAGGTTCGAACGTTCGACAGGAAGATCATGGTGAATGTGGGTAATCTTCACACCCTGGCTTTCCGCATCCATAGGGAGCACATCGAGGGAATTTTTGAACACCACACCGGAGCTCTGGATCAGCCAAAATTGGAAACTTTGTTAACAAAACTTGCCAACGGTACTCTAGCTAATGACGATGTCTTCAACGATCATGGACACGGCGCTTTGTTGCACACCATTGATCCCTGGTACTTGAAAGACGAGGATGCCCGACTGGTGGTTACGGGTCCACGCCGGAGCCTGCTTCAGGGATCTGCACTGCACCCTTATATGGCTGTGCCTTTCGGCGATATGATGACCAGCGGATGTATCGGTCTGCTCGCAGCGACCGGCGAGCTGCTTCCTGAGCTGAAAGAACCCATCCATCTGGCTTTGAATAACGTCACCAAACGCCGTGTGTCTCCATGGGAGATTGAGTAACCAGGCAAACCATGAGTTTTGTGAATGGTCTATCAATTGGTCTATCAATTGCTTGACCGTTTGGCAACCCTCTGATAAAATTTTTCCTGTTAATGCCTCCATCGTCTAGGGGA
>DNOU01000211.1:0-729 GCA_003501835.1 Anaerolineaceae bacterium
GATATCCCGGTGATCACCAAGCTCACACAGGATCAGGGCTGGTCATAGTTTCATTTATACAACACTGGCGGTGAATTTCCATCTCCGCCAGTGTTTTTATTTGTGAGCTACCTTCAATTATGGAAACGGGGAATTAGGTCTTTAAGTGATCCCCTGATCCAGTCTGGCTGATTTACAGGCATCCTTTTGTCTGTGCAACTGAAGCCCCAGGGTATAAAGCAGGAGTTGGGCTGCAAAGAGTCCGAAAAGGCAGACGGGGATGACTTCGAGGTTGAGGTTGCGCGCCAAAACTCCCACCAGGGCGGGGATGATGGATACACCCAGGCTGGCGGCACTCATTTGCATGCCGATGGTATTGGCAGCGAAACGTTCCCCCACCCGCTGACTGGTGCCCGACACCAATCCCGGGAAAATGGGTGCGATGGCGAAGCCGGTCAGACCGACACCTATCAGGCTGATGGTAGGTGAGGGATTCCACCAAAGCAGGCTCGCGCCGACCAGTGCGCTGAGCAGGCTGCCGTAGATCAATTTGTTCACCCCCAGCCGCCTGGCATAAAGACCAGCCAGGATGCGTCCGACGGTGAAGGATGCCCAGTAACCGCTCGTCCAGAACCCTGCCAGGTCGGTGGAGATACCGCGGGATTCGGTCAGCAGTGAATAGGACCAGGTACCGAGCGTGACCTCGGAGCCGGTGTAAAGGAAGAACTGGAGAATGCTCAACCAAACCGA
>DNOU01000211.1:845-2994 GCA_003501835.1 Anaerolineaceae bacterium
CCAAAATTAGCAGCGACATAAGTGTTCAAGCCTGCGTCTATGGCACCGGCACCCAACCCGGCAAAAATGCCCAGAGCCACCATGAATCCCCATGACGGTACCAGGGTATAGCCGATGAGTGCTGCTCCAGTAAGGGCGCAGCTAATGGCGAGCACTTTTCCAACCCCCATGGTTGAAACCATCCACCCGCTGGTCGAACTTGAAACCAGGTATCCTGCCATGCTGGCGAACAGGAGCATTCCCAGAGCGTCCAGGGGTTGCGAGAATCCTGAGCGAATTGAAGGCCAGGCGACCCCAAGAAGGCTGTCAGGCAGGCCAAGAGCAATGAAAGCAAGGAAGGCGAGAATAATCAAACCCACCCTGGATTTGTTGAACGATGAAGATTTCATGCGTGAACTTCCCCGTAGAGAGTGTTCAGCAATTCTATCACGGGAAGACGCATTGTATTAAGAGGAGCGTTTGGCTGCCGAAACCATGCCTTTGATCAATCCCCCGGGCTGGCAGGTGCGGCAGAAATTGGTGATGCGCTGGTTGGCACCCACCAACGAGATGGGCGTGCCGCAGCGCGGGCATGGTTCTCCAGTTTTCATATGCACCGCCATGAATTCACGCGGCTTCTGGTCGATGATCTCTCCCATTTCCTGGCGTACCTTTTCGATGGCTGCAAAGAGTGTCGAACGCATGGCGAGGTACAACGTTTCAACCTCAACGGGGGTGAGCTGGGTGCGCTTGCGAAAAGGATGCAGGCGCGCCGCCCAGAGGATTTCATCAGCGTAGGCATTGCCGATGCCTGCCACAAACTCACCCCGCGTGAGCACCCCCTTGATCTCACCCCGATAGGGTTTAAGACGGGCACGAAATTCTTCCAGAGAGATGTCAAGCGCTTCCGGTCCCATGGCAGCAAACTCAGGAACGGAGGAAAGTTCCTCTGCCAGGTAAAGCTGACCCATCTGTTTCGTATCCCGGTATCGCAGTTGGCTGCCATCACCGAAGTCGAGGATCACCAGCGTTTTGGGTTTTCTCTTCTCCAAAGAGTCGGCAAGTTGCAGCAAGCCTGTCAGCTTGGGGTTGATCAGCAGGATCCACCGTTTTGATTGAGATTGAAGGTCCAACAAAATGAACTTGCCCCGGCGATGAACGGCGGTGATGGTGCAATGAACCAGGGATGATCCAAACCCGGCATGGGTCAGATCGCGAACCACGATCAAACCGTCTGGCGGAACAACCTCAACCGAGTGAATGGTTTTTCCCACCACCCGACGCTGCAACACCTCACGCACCACTTCAAGTTCAGGAAGCTCAGGCATGAGGATATTATACTAAAGGGGCTGTGGGCATCTTTTGCAACCTCATGTCCGCTGCTGGTGAAGTAATAAACTGAAAGAAAACAGGAGCGGATGGGGTTGACCGGCATGGAATGAAACCGATCGATCATTGTGATTAACTCGAATGATCTATAATGATATCTGCGTGCAACGTGCGAGCTTCTTTTTTGGAGGATTGTACATGACTGAATCAAGACGGAAATCGTTCAATTACGCCATAGGCATGTTTGGCACTTCCATTCCCATCAATCTCTTGAAAACCTTTGCGGTTTTTTACTATGTAGACACATTGGGCCTGACCACCACGCAATTTGCGTTGATCCTGGGAATCTATGCCTTCATCGATGCAATCGACAATCCGGTGTATGGATATCTTTCTGACCGGACGCGGACGCGATGGGGCAGGCGGAGACCCTGGTTGGTGATCGGCACACCCCTGTTAGTTCTCGGGTTGATTTTCTTTTACAGTCCCCCGGCTTTTCTGTCCGGTAATTCTTTGCTTGCCTATGCCATGCTCTTTTACATCTTCACCGGCACACTGGATTCGGTGATCAATGCCAACTACGGAGCGCTCTTCCCTGAGCTCTTCCGCACCGATGCCAGCCGGGCTTCCACCAATGCCATGCGCCAGGCATTCCAACTCGTTGCCATGATCATCAGCATTGCCCTCACCCCCATCATTCGCAATGCCATCGGGTTTAGCACGACAGCCATCATCTACGGTATTTTGGGCGGCGTGGTCATCCTGTACATGGCATTGACTTCAAAAGAGGTCAAAGTGGCTGAACATGAGGAGAAACCTCAACTCTGGCACAGTCTGAAGA
>DNOU01000127.1 GCA_003501835.1 Anaerolineaceae bacterium
GTTCCTTGTGAATCCGGCTGATAACTTCCTTGCGGTTTTCCACTAGGTGAACCGTGTGATTTTCATTGAGCAAATAATGCGCGAGTTGAGCGCCTGTGCGTCCGCCACCTGCAATGACTACAAACATATCAGGCTCCCTTTCTCTGGTTGATGAAGGCTCGGGTCGTTTCAATGCCATCGAAAGTTGCCGCAACCGTGAGTACATCACCGGTTTGGACGATCATTTCAGGGTCGGGCAAATACGCTTTTCCGGCATGCGTCAACGCCACGGCACGGCAGTCTTCACAGGGCATCAGGTCTTTCAAAGGGTGGCCATTCCATTGTTCCGAAATTGTCAGTTCATAGATTTCAATTTCACCATTCCCTGCAGAAAAAACTGTCTTTGCATCGGCGTGGTAGAGCAATTCCTCCACCCGCTGGGCACCCCAGGCAGTGGAACTCACGTTCTGAATACCAAATGCTTCGTAGATGGCGCGAATGTGCGGATCGTAATTGCGGGCGATGATGGTGGGGACATTGTAGTAAACCCTGGCAACATGGCTGACTGCCGCATTGAGCGCATCAGAATTTGTCACCGCAGCCAACGCATCACAGGTCTTGATGCCGGCTCGCTCAAGCACATCCTGGTTAAGGGCATCCCCCTCCTGGGTGCGCCCGTTAAAATCAGGCGGAAGATTGTTCAAAGCCGCCGGAATCGAATCAACCACTGATACTTCGTGGCCTCGTTTGTACAGATTATAGGAAAGTTCAACCCCTATCCTGCCGCATCCCACTACTATGACTTTCATTTTTGTACCTCTTGTCCTGATTAATCCAACTGGTAGGGTACTTCCAGGATCACGATATCCTTACGATTCAACAACACCCTGCGAAGCGTGTCAGCTGTGCGGGTGTGTAACACAAAACCAAACACTGAGTGCGGAATAAACTGCGGAACGACGATGTTGATCTCCTCATTGGGCTGACGTTGGGCGTCAATCTCGTCGATATACTCCAGCAAAGGCTCGATGAACAACCGGTAAGGGCTTTCAAGGATCACCAGGCGGTAGCCATCTCCCCATTGCTCCCATTTTTCGATCACCCGTTGAGTTTCACTTTCATCAATGGAAACATGTACAACCGTGATGTCGTCAGAGAGCGTTTTCGCATACCGCAGTGCTGCCAGAGTGCCCTGATGAACACCACCGATCGGCATGATGATCCTTTGATGCGTGATCCGCCCACGCGGAGTGAAATGTTCAAGGGATAATTCCTGGGCAACTCTCCGGTAATGACGATGAATGGAATACAAAACCATGACGATCACCGGTAGGAGCAGAATAACGATCCACGCACCCTGGGTAAACTTGGTGACTGCGAAAATTCCCATCACCATCAATGTGCTCACCGAGCCAAGGCTGTTCACCAGCATCTTTGTGACCCAATGTGCATCTGGCTTCAACGTGGAACCGCGTTCCACAATTTCCTGCCCCTGCAGCAATTTGCCGGATTTGAACCACCGAATCGCCATGCCTGCCTGTGAAAGCGTAAATGAAAGGAACACACCAATGGCATAAAGAGGGATCAATCTCGAAACACTCGCACTGAACGCAATGATCAACAGGCAGGTGATCAAAGCCAGTGCAGCAATACCGCGTGAATAAACCAACCGGCTACCTCGGTAGGCAAACTGGCGGGGCAGGAAGCCATCCTGGGCGATCAAAGCTGAAAGGCGTGGAAAATCAGCAAAGGCTGTGTTGGCCGCCATCATCAAGATAACTGTGGTTGAAGTGATTGCCAGAAGGTAAAAAATGCCCCGTGATTGGAAGGCAGTCCGCGCCAGCTGTGAAATTATGGTTTCTTCTTCCGAGGGCAACCCGCCAATTTGGATTGCCAGGAATGTAATTGCAAGGAATAAACTGCTCAGTATTGCAGACATGATGATCAGTGTTTGCCCGGCATTCTTGCTGGCCGGGTGTTTAAACGCGGTGATGCCATTGGAAATCGCCTCCACACCAGTCAGAGCGGTTGTGCCTGATGAGAAGGCGCGCAAAATCAAAAAGAGCGTTAAAGGCTGCAGAACAGTATGCTGCGACATGATGTCCATCGGAGGATCCACCACCGTGCCCAGGCTACCACCGGCAAAACGCACCAGTCCCACAATCACGGTGAGATACATCATCACCAGGAAGAAATACGTAGGGATGGCAAACAGGGTCCCCGATTCCTTGACTCCGCGCATGTTGATGACCATGATGAAGAGAACCATCACCACTGCAATAATAATGCTCGAATTTGACAGGACGGGATAGGCGGAAACCAGTTGAGCAACACCGGATGAGATGGACACTGCCACCGTTAAAACATAATCCATTAATAAGGCTGCCCCTGCCAGTAGAGCCGGAAATTCACCCAGGTTGTCTCGTGACACAATATAGGCGCCACCCCCGCCCGGGTATGCGTGGATGGTCTGCTCGTAGGATACCGTCAGGATGACCAGCAGGATACAAATGGCGATGGCAATGGGCAAAGCCAGGTGGAATGAAGCAACTCCCGCCACCGCCAGAACCAGGAGTAATTCCTGGGGTGCGTATGCCACAGACGACAGCGCATCCGATGAAAACACCGCCAGCCCGAGGAATTTTCCAATGGTCTGGTGCGGAGCGTCTGCGGTCTGCAGAGGTCGGCCGATAAGATAGTTGCGCCAACTCTGCCCCGGCTTGTAATCCGTTGAACGCTTGAAAACGACAGTTCCGTTCTTTTCTTCTATGTTCATGCGATCTCTACTATCATAGCACTAAAACCAGTCAAGGCGATGGATTATAAGCCTGCGCTGGATACGCGTCAATCTTTTAAAAGGACTCTTGAAAGGACCCGGTCACCCTTATCCATGCTCAAAAACGGGGATAGTGCGCAGGATCATGCTGAGATCTTGAATATCATCCCAGCATGGGCAGAGATCGTTAACTTTCCAGAATTCCATCTCGCTGCATCGGGTTCAGTGCTGAAATGAGATGCACCTTTCCCACACAGGAGATCACCTGTATCATAAGTCGCTGCCTTTTCACCCATGTTCAAAAGCACCAGGCAGGATTCACCTTCCAGGCTGCGGATGTACCCCAGGAGGTCCTCATCTCCGGTCTCGATAAAGCGCTGATCTCCCAACAACAGCGCAGGGGATGCCTTTCTCCAGGCGATCAGATCCCGGTAATAATTCCAGGTGGAATCTTCTTTGACAACCTCGTCCGCATAGTTCACGCCATCGGCATAATCCGGGTTCATGGGGAGCCATGGTTTAACTTCAGCCGGGCAGAATCCACCATTGGGTTCAGAAGACCACTGCAACGGATTCCTACCCTTATCCCGGCTTCGTTTTGCTGCAATCTCAAGTGCGGTGACATCATCGGAGCCCATGATCGTTTTTTCCATACGGTAGCAGGTGATCCCTATGGGATCCACAAAATCCTGCAGAGCTTCGATGTGTACATCAGACATGCCGAATTCCTCGCCGTTATAAAGGAAGGGAGTGCCTTTGAGAGTGAGCAGCATCATCAGGTTCACCCTGGAAATGGCTTCATCATGGATGCCGTCTCCAAACTGAGAGCGCATGCGTGGGCTGTCGTGGTTGCCCAGGGTATTGCACGGCCATGCTCCTTCGGGCAGTTTGGGCAGGCGTTCTTCCTGGTTTGATCGCACATGTTGAGGCGTGAAGCGCGCAGTACGCATGAGTGGAAAGTTGAAGTTGAGATGCAGCTCGTCTTTTCCATTCCCATAAAAGGCGATGTCGTCAGACTCACCCACCATCATTCGGTCAGGATACTCATCCACCAGCGAACGCAGTTCTTTCATCAGGTCGTGAACGATGGGTTGATCCCACTGGAGGTGGAACATCTCATAATAGTCATCCAGAATTTTTTTATGTTCCTCGGAAGAACGAGCGAGCCGGTCACGCCGATACATTTCTTCCAGGGTGTATTTGCTCAGGTGATCGGGCATTCCTGCCGCTTCATAGATGGTGCCCACTGCATCCAGCCGAAATCCGTCCACCCCCATTTCCAGCCAGAAACGCACCATGTCGAACATGGCTTTCTTGACATCCGGGTTTTCCCAATTCAGGTCTGGCTGTTCTTTGTAGAAGAAATGGTAGTAATACTCATGGGTCGCAGGATCCAAGGTCCAGGCGCTGCTGCCGAAAGTGGAATACCAGTTATTGGGGGGCTGGTTTCCTTTGCCTTTGCGCCAGATAAACCAGTTCCGTTTGGGATTGTCCAGAGAGGATTTGGATTCGAGGAACCACGGGTGCTGATCGGAAGTGTGATTGAGCACCAGGTCGAGGATCAACTTCATGCCTCGTTTATGAACCTCATCCAGGAAGCGCGTAAATTGCGGCATACCTCCGTATTCCGGCGCAGCATCTTCATAATCAGAAATGTCGTACCCACAATCCACGAACGGGGAGGGGTAATGTGGAGAGAGCCAGATCGCATCCACACCCAGGTTCTGAAGAACATCCAACCGATCCACCATACCGTAGAAATCACCCATTCCATCCCCGTTGCCATCGGCGAAGGAGCGGGGATAGATCTGATAGAACACAGCCGTCTTCCACCATTCAACATTCCCATCCATAATTGCGAAATTCCCTTCTCAAATAATAATCAGATCACCCTGACCAAAAGGTGATCATCAAGGACACTTACAACCCGCACCCGTTCCACCCGGTTCCAGTGGTTCTCAGGCAGGGTGGTTGCCGCATGAAGATAATTGTCCGTCAGACCATGCAGTTGCCAGGTTCCATCGGCTTGCTGCGCAGAAGATTCCCAGAGCACTTCCAGAACCTGGTCTTTGAATCCTGAAGCATAACCTTTGGCGGATTGTTGAATTGCTTCCCGCATTTGCCGGCTGCGCTCGTGGGCAATTTTGCCATGCACTCTTTGAGGCAGCCGGGCAGCTGCAGTGCCCTCCCGGGCTGAATATTTGAAAACATGACCGCCTGCAAAATTCATTTCCTTCACAAATTCCAGGCTTTCTTCAAATTCGGCATCGGTTTCCTGGGGAAACCCCGCGATGATGTCCGTTGTAATCGCCAAGCCCGGGACGAGGCTGCGCGCCTGGGAGACCAATTCACGATACTTCTCTGGCGTGGTGTTGCGCGCCATGCGTCTGAGCACTGTTCCCGACCCGGATTGCAGTGGAAAATGAAGGTGACGACACATTCGCGGATCATTCCACAGTTCAAAAAAGCTTTTCTCCAGGTCCCAGGGTTCAAGCGACGATAAACGCAACCGGCGTATCTTCGTATGGTCCAGTATGACTTGAATCAAATCACGCAGGCTCTTGCCATTCTTCCAGTCGTTTCCCCATGAGCCCAGGTGTACACCGCTCAGCACTGCTTCCTGCGCACCCCCCTGTACGGCAGCGTTGATCTCCCGGATTACCTCATCCTCAGGAACCGACATCCCCCTGCCACGGGCGATACGCGTAACGCAAAAAGTACAAAAATTGTCACAGCCATCCTGTACTTTGATGAATGCCCTTGTACGTCGATGAATACCCGGAAGCGGCTCTCGAATGATCGGCTCAGCTTCGAATTCAGTCAGTGGGATTCCCAGTATGTCTGATCCAAGTTCTTCTTTGTGCTGATTCGTGACTACACGCATTACTCCAGGCAGATCTGCGGCATTCTCCGGCTCCAGCGTCGCCCAGCAGCCTGTGAGGACGATTTGCTTCGCTCCGGCTGCATTCGCCTGACGGGCTTTCTCCCGCGAATCCGAAGCCGCTGCTGCCGTGACCGCACAGGTGTTGATCACCACCATGTCTGCTTCTTGCGCACTTTCAATGATGGTGTGACCGGCTTTTCTGAACTGGTTGGCAAGACGCTCTATTTCTGCCTGGTTCAGGCGGCAGCCGATGGTATCAAAGTAGACTTTCATTTTCTTAAGGCTGGACGATCAATAAATTGTCAAACAAAATGTTCACCCCGGGCTGATCGTACGCTCCCGCAATGAGGCCAAATTTCCCTTCCTGCAAATCAGGATCCCCGATGGAAGCCAGTTCCTCCCCGTTGACGCTCATCGTCAAAGTTGAACCCTGACAGACCACCTGGATGTGATTGACGATCCCACCCTGGCGAATCACTTCGCTGTACTGCATACCCTCCGGTTTCATTAGTGGTGTGATCACGCCCTCGATACTCTTAAAGATCCCAAAATAGCCATCGTGACTGATCACAAAGCCATAAAAATTACCATTGTCTTTGAAGCGGCAGATCGCCCCGAAATTATCATTTGTGGGACCGCTCAAGAGCACGGCATCCACATCGATCTTCACATCCTGGTAGGAATTGCCATTGACCGTCCAAAAAAGGAAATTCGGCGTATCCACTTTGATCAGCAGACCCTCATATTCGAATTGAATACTACCCCCACTCCGCCCCATGGATCCCCATCCCCTGGGGTTCGAAAAATCATCCGCATACAGAATATCCCCGCTCTGCTGAGGTGGGGAGGGCAGCAAGTCTTGCAGGGTTGAGCAGGCTGAAAGCAGCAATGGCACGATGAAAAGAAGGGGATAAAGCAGTTTTTTCTTCATGGGAACCCTAAAAATGGAGATTTCGGTAATTATACCCACTCCGATTAATAACCGGGGCAATAACTCGCAAGTAATCTCTCAGCATTGGATTTGATCCTCTCATCCCCGGCCAGCAGGATTGCCTGGCGCAATTCCAATGCCGCCATCGTACAATCTTTCTTCTGCAGGTACAACTGTCCATAATGGAGGTGAAATGAGGCATTGGCGGGTTCTACTGTGACNNCGTGGATTTTTGGGATCCAACGCCAGCGCTTTCCGGGCAGCATCGATTCCAGTGGGGTTGATCTCCACATTGCGCGAAAAGCAGAACTCTGCCAGCGATTGCCAGGTGAGCGGGTCTTCTGGAGAGGTTGCGGTGGCTTGACCCAGGTAAATCAGCGCTGATTTCAAATCTCCGGTGTCAGCAAGGGTCTTCCCCAATTCGATCTGCCAGGTCGGTTCTTTTGGATTGGCTTCGACGGCGGAGTAGAGATAGGGCAGTGCCAATTCTGGTTTGTTTTGACGCCGGTAAAATAACGCCATCAAGGCATTCGCCGTGTCCGATTGCGGGTCAATTTGAAGCGCCTTTTGTAATTCTTCAAGGCCGCTTCCATCCACATGTTGTTTTGCTTCGCCCAGCAGCGCCCAGGCATAAGCATTATCCGGCACAGTTCTGACCACCAGGTCAAATGATTGCACAGTCAGGTCCCATTCATCCATCCTGGAAAGGATTTGCCCGATTCGCAGCGTACGGTAGATCACTTCCTGGTCTGCGGAAGAAATTTCCTGGATGAGTTCATGGATGCCAGGGTGAGTGGTTCCCATGGATAATTCTGCACTGCTCAGGTATTTAATCGCGCTCTGCGGTTGGATGACTGCCAGATGAATGCCGAGCAGGTAATTGACCTGCACATCTTGCGGTTGAAGATGATATGCTGCCAGCAAAGTGTTCACCGTGCCAAAAAGGTCGCCAATTTCGCGCTGACGGGCAGCCACTTCCATCAGGAAGGGAAAATCCCCTTGGGATTGAAGAGAGATTTCGCGCCACAGATTTTGTGCATCCCCCGACCGCCCTGTCTGCAGATAGGCTTTGCCAAGCAGGATGATATTTTCATATGTAAGCTCACGGGTTTTCCTGGCATTTTCAAACGCATTTACTGCTTGATCAAAATGCTTGAGAACATATTCTGCATTTCCCAACTTCTCCGAGACGTCTGCCCGCCACCCCTCCACAGTCAGAACGATCTTCCAATTCTCCGCCGCAGAAAACCATTTCCCTTCCCGGGCATAAGCCGACGCTTTGTAATCCGCCGCTTTGACAGCCGATGATGCAGGCATGAGGGGGATTAATCCCGCCAGGAGAATAGGAAAAAAGATCAAGAACAGTGTCACAAACCTGGATGAGCTTTTCATATCTTTGATTATAGCCGAGGGCGCCTGGTCTGCCGGGCAGGAGTCAGCTTGACACTCGTGTTTGATGAGGGTATATTGTGATCATCACAGATGTCTCGTGATCACCATGGTAAGAGGTAATTCACCTGCATCATCAATTTTCAGAGATGGAGAGGAAAAGAATGGCTGAGCGTTTTAAGGGAACTGTGAAGTGGTTCAATCCTGCCAAGGGGTATGGATTCATCGGTCGCGATGGTGGCGAGGATGTGTTCGTCCACTTTTCTGCTGTGCAAATGGATGGGTACAAAGTCCTGAAGGAAGGTCAATTGGTCGAATTTGAAGTCGAAAAGGGACCCAAAGGGCTGCAGGCAGCCAATGTCGTCCCGGTTGAGTAACCTGGTGCGGATCACTCAAAAATGACAGGGCTGGAAAATTCAGCTCTGTTTTATTNNGCTTGAGGGCGTTCTCCATCCGCATCAAAGCTTCCATGAGCATTCGCTGCGAGCAGCCAAAATTCAAACGCAGGAACCCTTCACCCGCCTTGCCAAATTCACGTCCATCGTTCATGGCCACTTTGGCCTTTTCCAGGAAAAAGTGGTAAGGATCTGATGGCAGATGGAGGTCGTGACAATCCAGCCAGGCGAGATATGTGCCTTCTGGCTTTGACATTCGAATGCCTGGTAACCGTTGCTGGATGAATTCAAACAGCAGATCACGGTTCTCCTCCAGCTCCCCCAGCAGCTGATCCAGCCAATCCTGACCTCCAGTGTACGCAGCCAACGCAGCTGCCTGCCCCATGAGATTCACATGTCCCAAAATGCCGCGTTGTGCCTTTTCAAGCCGTTGGCGCTTTTCCGGATCCGTGCAGATCATAACGGCGCAATTCAATCCTGCGATGTTATAAGTCTTGCTGGGGGCGATGAGCGTAACTGTGTTCGCCTCAAGTTCGGGGGAAAGTGAAGCGATGGGAATATGATGATGCCCGGGATACACCAGATCGCTATGAATCTCATCTGAAATGATGATCACGTTATGTCTCAGGCAAATCTCGCCCAGTTTTTCAAGTTCTTCACGTGTAAACACCCTGCCCACCGGATTGTGCGGGTTACACAAGATAAAAACCCTGGTATCCAGTTCAAGGTCGTGCTCAAAGGCATTAAAATCGATGGCGTAACTACCATCCGCCTGCAGGATAAGATCAGAATGGATGCCGCGGGCACCGGCATTTTCAGCTGCTAACAGGAATGGGGGGTACACAGGCGTCTGAACAATCAGTGAGCTTCCCGGTGGTGTGAACGCTTGAGCAGCCAGGTTGAATCCTGATACCACTCCTGGAACCAGTAGAATATCCTCAGATGCAACCGACCATCCGTAGCGTTCTTCCATGCGGCGGACAATCGCTTCTTTAAGGTCAGGCAAATCCAGGGGATAGCCAAAGACTCCTGTACTCACCCGCCGCTGCAGGGCATCAATCACCGGCTGGGGTGAGCGTACATCCATATCCGCCACCCACATGGGCAATACGTCACGGGGATAGAAATTCCATTTGACACTTTCTCCATCCCTGCGGTCGGGGCTGTTATCCAGCAACTTCACCATGGTTTGCCTCCTCAAAGAAAAGCTGGCATAGATTATATCCTTGAGACGTTTATAAGTCAGAAAGGAAATTGTTAAGAGCTATTCGGAGTATACTCTTCTTATTATTGCATTGGACAAAGAAATGAATAAAACGGTTCCCCCACTACCTGCCCTGAAATTGCTCAGCGCTGATGATTGGAAAGATTATGCACTTCTCGATTCCGGTGAAGGGCAAAAGCTGGAGCAATACGGTCCGGTTCGCCTGATCCGGCCGGAAGCCGAAGCTGTTTGGACCAGGGGTTTGAATGAGCTGGAATGGCAGAAAGCGGACGCCTGGTACAAACCTGCTCCGGAAGAAAATGGCGGGCATTGGGAGTTCAAGCGGAAGATTCCTGACCGCTGGCAAATGAGCTATCAC
>DNOU01000189.1:0-761 GCA_003501835.1 Anaerolineaceae bacterium
GCCCTGGTATTAATGGTCAGCTGCGCGCTGCCGGACTCATTGACTGCGCTGTTTGAAAAATTGAAACCGCAGCCCCCGGTCGCCGAATCCAATAACCTGTTGGACCTGGTTGCCAGTGGCAAGGTACAGATCATCAGCGCGCGCGGCAACCAGGGCGTCACCAGCATCAACGGCCGTACCATCGACCTGCAGCTCTATAACGCCACTGACGCCGCGTTGGAAGTGGTCATTCCCTGCGGGCTGATGTTCAGCCCCACTTTGGAAGGTCCCAGCCGCATGATGACGGTGCAATCACACAGCGTGATCATAGCGATCAATGAGATCAAAACCGTCAAACCGTTCGTTTTGAGTATGGACAGCCTGAAAGGATTGCCGACCTCAGAAAGAACTTACACTGTAGGTCTGCTGCCCGAGGGCAAACAATTGAAATTTGCCGAATGTCTCTGCCTGCGCGATCTGCCCGCAGAAACTGAAACCCGCGACCTCATCAGCCTGCAACTGGCGGCATGGATGATCGCCGACCAATCGATCCTCACTAATGTCTCCGATGAGCTCAACGATTTTCTGCGCGACATCACCGGTATTCCATTCAACTTCCCGGGTCTGGATAAAACCCTGCAAAACCTCATCGGCAGCCTGGCGCCCGAAGCGCAAGCCTGGCTGGATAAATGCAGCATTAAGTAAAAAGCGACTGGTGAATATTCACCAGTCGCTAATGCTTACACCTGTGTTAGCTCTACACCAGCTGTTTCCGGATTTCT
>DNOU01000189.1:906-3907 GCA_003501835.1 Anaerolineaceae bacterium
TACCCAGCGAGGCTGCCGTGGTGATCGAAAGCGCGATCACACCGGCGAAGGGGCTGCCAAAACCGACGATCATGGCAAAGATGGTCGCAAGTACCAGCGGCTCGTATGACCGGATGATATTCAGGAAAGCCCGCACCACATAGTAGACCGCAGTACCCACGACACCCTTGCGGGTGATGTTGGATGCCCCCAGGAAGCTCAACGGTAAGGCAATGATCGTACCAATCGTGGTCGCGATCAACGCCATGAAGATGGTCACCATCATGGCATCCAGAACATCCTGCAGTGTTTGCGATGCCACGATCTTTCCCTCCGGCATCTTGATCTCGAAGGCAATCTGAGCAGGTACGCCGTCCTTGGCTTCGGTGATTGGCCTCAACTCCATGACCTCGGTAAGTTCCCCATTCTTGTCGGTCACCGCATTCTTGATACTCAACAACCCGCCGGTCGGCAGGATCCAGCGGATCGACAGTTCGGCGTTTGCCGGCAAGTCATAACCTTTTACTGTCACTTTATCCTTCGGATTGCCACACGGAGGGTCAACAACGATCCTGGGTCCTGAGTCTGTAATTTCGGGATTTGTGACAATTCCACACGGGACTGAGACAACCTGGGCGACCGTGATCAACTCAGACTCCCGGTCAATCATCTCTGGCGAGAGCAGCTGCCCCATGATCGATTTCGCCTTGGGGAAGGAGGATACCAGCTTGATGAGATCAGGTTTTGTGACCCTGATGCTCAGGATCAACAAGGCGACGAGCGCAATTGTGATCACCAGTTTTTGTAGGGATTTGAGGATTGGTTTCAGTTTAGCCACATCACACCAACCTTTCCCTGATCCTGGCGCTCAAGAAGTCCATCAGCATCACCACCACGGCGATCGCCACAAACGCGGTACCCACGGCTCTGAAATCCTGCAGCACGATCCATTGCCAAAGGAAAAAGCCGATACCGCCTCCGCCCACAAAACCGATGATCGTGGAGGAGCGCACGTTGATATCCCAGCGATAGATCGTGAGCCCGGTGAATGCCGGCACCACCTGCGGAATGACCGCGTAACGCACCACCTGCACCCAGGTAGCCCCGGTCGCTCTCACTGCCTCGATCGGCCCGGGGTCGATGCCCTCGATCACCTCTGAGAACAGTTTTCCCAGTGCTGCCGTGGTATGGATGGTTAACGCGATCATGCCCGGGAAAGGCCCCAGCCCCACGATGATTACAAAAATGATCGCCATGATCAGCGCTTCAATGGATCTGACGATGTTCAACACGGTCCTGGTCACCAGGAAGATCGCTGTGGTCACCGGGTTGCCGGTCATCAGGTTCCTGGCTGCTAGGAAGGCGAATGGAATCGCCAGGATGGCGCCAATGATGGTGGACAGGAACGCCAATGCGAGCGTTTCGTAAATACCTTGGATGATATAACCGCCGACATCCGATAATTCGATGCCGCCGATGGGTCGTGACTGCGAGACCTTGATGCGATGGATCTGCGGCACGGTCGGGTCGGGCGCTGTGGTGTGAACGATGGGCAACACTTTCCACACGAGAGTTACATTGCCATTTGCATCAGAGACGGCGGTTTCCTGCATGGCTTTGCCGCCTATAGGGTTCTGCCAGTAAAAGATCGTGGTTTCGTTTGGCCAGAATCCCTCTCCGTGCACGGTGATCGTGCTGCCTACCGTGGCACAGGGTTCTTCCACATAAATTCGTATCCCGTTGATCGTCCGATCTGGAATCGGTGGAGTAGCTGAACAGGGAGCCTGGATGTCGGTATAGCCTTCCAGCTTCTCCGTCTTTGGCTGCGTGAAATCCAAGCGGAACATTTGCGCGATAATACTGCGCGAGCGGGTGGCATTATCAACCAGGGCCTTCAGGTTGAACTCAGTCACCTGGCTGCCTATCCCATACGCCATGATGAGCCATAAGAGAATTGGAAGGACCGCCCCTTTACCCTTGGGTAAAGCCGCGGCATCCCAAATGTTCCACAACCAGATCAGCGCAGGGATGCTATACCAGATTGGCCTGGCGTACCAGGCGGTAATTCCTAATGCCGTGGAAAAAGCAATGAAGATATAAATGCCGGTGCGGACACGCCGTTGAAAAACCTGCCCCAATCCCGGGAGGATAACGGACAGGAGAATTGTCAGAATTTTAAGGAGTGATTTTTTGTCAGCCATGAAGTTTAATCGAGTGCGGTGGCACGCACGTCCTGTGCCTCTTCGCCATAGACTTCTTTAAACTTTGCGCGATTGATCTCCGACGGTAATCCTTCAAAAACCTTCACCCCATCCTTGAGACCGATCACGTGCGTGGCATAGCGTTGAACAAGGTCAAGGTAATGCAGGCTGCACACCACCGTCACATCGTCCTCCTTGTTCAATTTTTCGATATATTGCATGATCGAATGTGCCAGAACAGGGTCGAGGCTGGCAACCGGCTCATCAGCCAGGATCAAGGTCGGCTCCTGCATCAAGGAACGGGCGATCCCGACCCGCTGCTGTTGACCGCCAGATAGCGCATCCGCCCGGCTGTTGTGCTTTTCGGCGATGCCCAGGCGGGATAAAGCCTGCAGTGCGCGTTTCTTCTCTTCCTGCGGGAAAATCCCCAGTGTGGAGGTCCACGGATTCAAATACCCCAACCGGCCGTTCATGACATTGGTCATCACGGTGGAACGCTTGACCAGGTTGAAGTGCTGGAAGATCATACCGATCTTGCGGCGGATATGACGCAATTCCGCGCCCTTGGCTGCGGTTATGTCAATACCGTCCATGATGATCCTTCCTTCAGTGGGATCGATCAGCCGGTTGATGCAGCGCAGCAGCGTGGATTTTCCAGAACCTGAGAGACCGATAACAACAAGAAACTCCCCCTTCTCTACCTCGAAACTGAGATCTTTTAATGCAACTGTTCCATTGGGGTAAACCTTCGTCAAGTGTTCAACTTTGAGCACGGTTTAATCCTTTATCCAATTATAAAAGAAATTGGAGGGGGATTTGAT
>DNOU01000034.1:0-5261 GCA_003501835.1 Anaerolineaceae bacterium
GCTCCCGCCGAGCACCAGTGAGCGCTTACGACCGATTAAATCAGCCAGGTAGCCCATGGGAAGCGCAGCGATCAATGCGGTGAGGCTGCTGGCAGTGGTCAGGTTGCCGACCAGGGTTTCATCGTACCCCAGGCTGAGAACGTAGAAGTTGAACAGCAGCCTGAAAACCCCCAGCGCGGCGCCGAAGATCACGGCATTGACCAGGTACAGGCGGGCGTTGGCTGAAAAAGCAGCCAGGTTTGCGGCGTAAGCGGCGAGCCCCTTGCTAACCCGCCTGGAAAAGTGGGAAAGTGTGTCCATGGATGGGTCAGTTCCCGTTGATGTACTTTTGAAGCATGGAATGTGTGCTGACCAGGGCTTCGGCCCGCAGGGTGTATTTCTTCTCCCCCTCGGGTTCGAGGAAGATCTGCACCAAACCTGCCAGGCGTAGCTGCTGCAGATGATGCGTTACCGTGGGAGGGCGAAGACGAAGCTTGCGTGAAAGCGCGGCAGCGGTCTGCGGTTCTGCCTTCAAATAACGCAACATCAGCAGGCGTGTAGGGTCAGCCAGAGCTTTGAGCGTGCCCAGAATTTGATCCGGCACGGCATCACCCGGAATGAGGGTTTGATCATCAGGTCTGCAGCCAAACAGCATCAAAACCTGGTCTCTTTGAATGGGACCATAGATGATCAACGGGGAAGACCAGTATGAAGGTACCAGTATGATTTGAGACTGTGTGAAGACACGCTCCAGTTGCACCCCGTGACTGAGTTCGTCAAGCAGGCTGCCCAGGGGCACTTTTTCTGCTTTTTCCTGTGCCCTGGCGAGGGCTGCAGAAAGGATGGGCTGAATGCGGGCTTCTTCTTCAGCAAAGAAGTGCTCGTAATAGGAAGTCAGCATGATCTTGAATGCATCCCCAAAAGCAGCCGGATCCTCCCAGGCATGGACCAGGCGGTTGCGGGCATCTTCAGACAGCACGTCTGCCATGAGATAGTTCTTTTGCAGGAATGCTTTCTGAGAAGCGGTTGCCCTGTGGGATTGCGCAATTGACTCCAGCGTGTGACGAATGGGTAAGGGAGTTGCAGCCGATAGGGTCAGGCTGGTGAGCAGGCTTGCCGAGGGGATTTTCTGAAGTTGACTCACACCTTCTGCCGCTGATTTGGCTTCCACTGGCAGATCGTGGATCCAGGCCAGGGGAGTGCGGAAGAATCCGGAAAGCGACTCCATGAATTGGCGTTGCGCTACAGGCAGTCGTGACCGCACGCCAGCCGCCCAGGACGGTCGCAATCCGAACTGCACGGGATGGTTCAGGACATTCAAACTGACGAACAGATCATAGGTGGTGCCAATATCCCAAAATAGCTCTTTCATCACCAGCTCCAGGGAAGTTAGATATATGTCTAACAAGATAGATAATAATCTAATGTAACCGTTGGGTCAAGGTCAAACGGCAGTACTTTGCAATGAGCTTTGGCGATGGAGAGAGGATAGATGCCACTATTTGCACCCTGTTCGCTCCTGCTAGAATGAGGTCATGCTAAAAGGGGAGATTGATTCGTTTTGCATTTTTCAAGGCTTGAACAATGACCAGTTGGAACTGCTTGCGCCACTGGTCAGTGTCTCTGCCTTTGCTGCGGATACAGTTATCTTCACGCAGGGAGATCATGCCACCACTCTGTACCTGGTCATCAGCGGTCAGGTGGAAATCCGGTTTAAACCCTACGATGGACCTCCCCTGACTGTATCGCGGCTTCATGCGGGCGATGTTTTTGGTTGGTCCTCGACCATTGGACGAGATTTGTATACCTCCTCGGCTATTTCGGTCACTGAGAGTCAAGAGTATTGCATCAACGGTCTTGAGCTGCATGCCCTGTGCGAACAACATCCAGATGCAGGTGTGGTAATATTAGAGAAACTGGCTTCAGCCATTGCCGAAAACCTGGAAGCCACCCACACCGGGATCATGAACATTCTCAGCCAGGGAATGGAATTGGGAGGGCCGTCCTCCGGAAAGGCCACTTGAAATGAGCGACCAGGGTCCGTCTTTTTCAACAATCGAACAAATGAAAGGGCTGATCGAGGGATTGAATTCCTACATCACCACCTATCATGGGGGTGCGGTGGATTTTGTTTCTTTTGATGGAAAAGTGGTCAAAGTGAAACTGGGCGGTGCCTGCCTGGGCTGCCCGCTTTCCCCGGTCACCCTCAAGGGCTGGGTGGAAGGAACGATCCGGCAGTTCTTCCCGGAGATCGAAAAAGTGGAGGCGGTAAACTAAAAGCAGTGGTGATTCGCCACTGCTTTTTTATTCGAGATAGATTTCCACGTGCTCGCCATCTTCTTCATCCTGGATGTCCACCACCTGACCGGTGACGCCGGCTTTGATGAACCCCAGCAGTTGTTCGGCGTCCAAACCCTGAACCTCGGGGGAGAACCTGGCGCCCATTTTGAACCCGGCATTGATGACGCTGATGGGAAGGCGGATGTTAACTCTTGGACGCCCGGTGCGTGTGTCAGTAATGTGAATTCTCAGGAACCTGGGTTCATGCCCGGGAACAACCTGCGGCGTGCCTGGCAGGGAAGGAGCTGTGGGAGTGTCAATCGCCTTGATCAATAAAACACCCTCTTCGGCAGTAATCTTGTTCTCCGCGATCATCTTCAGGATCTTCAAACGCTCTTCTTCTGTGACCATTCCTGTGCTCCCTTATGAGTTGATTTTACCTTAATGATGGGTTTCCATCATCCCGTACAGATTAGGTTTCTTTAAGAATTCAATCTTTAATGCAGGGGAACCTGTGGGTTCCCGGGGCGTCTTAATGGGGAAGGGTGAAACAGCCATGAAACATCTCATACGCACAATGATCTTCGGGACTATGGTCCTGGTAATCTCTGCCTGCGCCGCAACGCCATCCCCACCGGTGGTGGTCAATCCCCCTCCCAGTAATGCCGCCCCTGGAACCACGGAACAGCCAGACCTGGTTGAGGTTACACCGCCAGCGACACCGCAGGAGCTGCCAGCGACGCTGACATCTGAACCGCAGCCCACGACAGGAGGAAGCATGGTTTCCGCCGTTGAGAGGGTGATCAAATCTTATGCCGCTCAAAACAACCTGGATGTTTCCACCATCCGACTGGTATCGAGTGAGCAAGTCGATTGGCCGGANNGTGAATGGCAGAGCCGTCGAGCTTCATTCCACCATCAGCGGGGATTATTACGTTGAAGCACCCGAAGGTAGTAATGCAGGGTTTCCCCTGAAATAACCAGCCCCCAGGTTCATCCATGAGATCGTCACCGCCCAATCATCGGCGGTGACAGATTTAATCTGCCAGCACGATTGTGGTAAGATAATTCAGGAAAGGGACCCCTTTTTTGACTTACTACGCCTTTCTTCTCGGTATGGGAGCGGTGATCAGCCAGTTACGACTGGCGAGGGTGGTTCCTTTGGTGGAGCGAAATGCCTGGCTGGCTGCCGGAATGGGAATTCTGCTTGCAGCCCTGGCAGGAGCCCGACTGGATTATTGCCTGGAGCGTTTTTCGTATTATGGGCATCGTCCTTTGGAGGTGGCTGCCTTCTGGCAGGGCGGATTGGCGTGGCAGGGCGCGGTCATCGGTGGTTGGGCAGCGGTGATCTTTTTATCCTTCGCCTGGCAAAAGCCCCTGGCAGTCCTGCTGGACTTCACCAGCGTGATGCTGCTGCCCATGGCGGTCACTGTTTGGCTGGGTGCCTGGACGGAAGGAGCAGCCTATGGGGCAGCATTGCCAGCGGGTACCTGGTGGGGCATGCCTTCCATGGATGTCAGCGGTGAGGCGGCATTGCGTATTCCCCTTCAGTTGGGGGCGAGTCTGCTCCTGCTGGTGGGTATCGGAGCCGTCGAGGTATTCTCCCCCAGGATCAAACGCAGCGGAATCCAGGGAGCTCTGACCTGGCTGGTCTTTTCGTTGGCGATGATCCCTTTCACTTTGCTGCGTGACGACCCCTCCCCGTTGCTGCTCAACTTGCGGGTGGAAACCTGGTTCGCCATTTTGTTTGCCGCCGTCTCTTTTTTTCTCTTCCTGGAAATGCTTCGCGTTTCCAAATTCAAGACCACCAATCCCAAGCCAGTACCCCTGGATGACATTAAGGAAGGTCAGTGATGAAACTGAATCTTGCACTCGCGCAGATCAACACCGTACTGGGGGGGGTGGAGCAGAACCTTGAAAAACATTTGAAGTATATTGATGGCGCCCGCCAATCAGGGGCCGACCTGATCCTATTTCCAGAGCTTTCGCTAACGGGGTATGTGTTGCAGGACCTGGTACCCACGGTGGCACATCATCCGGATGCGACCGATCCGGTCTTTCACGAACTGTTGGCAGCCAGCCAGGCGATTGACATCATGGTGGGCTTTGTGGAGGAGGATGAACGCAACCGCTTCTACATTGCCGCGGCGTACCTTTCCAACGGCAGGGTGCTGCATGTGCATCACAAGGTGTACCTGCCCACCTACGGCTTGTTTGATGAAGGACGCTTCTTCGCCAAGGGTGACGCAGTGAGAGCCTTCGATACCCGCTTTGGTCGCGTCGGCATGCTCATCTGCGAGGATTTCTGGCACGCCTCCCTTCCCTACCTGCTCTGGCTGGATGGAGCGGATGTTTTTCTCTTCGCTTCTGCTTCGCCGGGACGCGGTTTGCCTTCCAGCAGCGAGGGCAACGACGGAGGTAGGCTGGCATCGTCCCGGTGGGTGGATGATATCAACCGCGCGTATGCAGGGTTCTTCACCTCGTTTGTTGCCCATACCAACCGGGTGGGCTTTGAGGATGGACTCAATTTTTGGGGTGGGGCGGCTGTTTTCTCCCCTGATGGTGAACCTCTGGTGCATGGACCGCAGCACCAGGAAGCTGTTTCCTATATCGAACTTGACCTCAACCAGCTTCACCGCACCCGGGCTCGCCTGCCCCTTCTGCGTGACGAGCAACCTGACCTGATGCTGCGTGAACTGGTCCGCATTTCCAACGCCCGTCGCGGGTAGGCGCATGGAAACCGGAAGTATTGTAGAATCCAGTGAGAAGCCTGATTGACTGGAGGAAATATGGACGAGCTCTTAATTGATACAGATCTGACCAGAAAGATCCTGACGGGCTTCATCCAAACAGAGATCACCCGGGCAGGATTTTCACGTGCCGTGATCGGACTTTCCGGCGGATTGGATTCTGCTCTTTCCTGTTTTCTTACCGCCGAGGCATTGGGGGTGGAAAATGTGCTCGCCCTGCGCATGCCCTACAAGACCTCCTCGCAGGATTCT
>DNOU01000034.1:5307-6375 GCA_003501835.1 Anaerolineaceae bacterium
GCCTGCTCTCTCAATCCGTTGGGTGACCTGTATAAAGCCCAGGTCCGTCAACTTGCCGAAGCCATGGGCGTGCCTGAGGCGATCCTCAGTAAAGCGCCGTCTGCAGATCTCTGGTTGGGTCAAACCGATGAGGGTGAACTGGGATTTACGTATGACCAGGCGGATCGCCTGCTTTATCTGCTGATCGATCAACGTTACACCCCTGAGGAATGCGTGGAAGCGGGATTTGATGAAAATTTCGTGCGTCTGGTGATTCAACGCGTACGCCGTAACCAGTTCAAGCGTGTGCTCCCACCCATTGCCAAGGTGAGCAACCGAACCATTGGCTATGATTTTCTATACTTGAGAGATTGGGGTACCTGAGTCATTGTTTGACACTGTAAAGAAAATTCATCTCCCCCCAGCCCTGCACCACCGCGACTATGCTCTCCTCTGGGCGGGGGTTTTGATTTCCAATGCCGGCAGCCAGATGCAGTTATGGTCCATCTTTTGGCATTTAAGGTTATTGAGCGACCAGCCCATCGTGGTCAGCGGTATTGGGATTGCACGCTTTGTTCCCATTCTGGTCTTTGCATTGATTGGCGGATTGGTGGCAGATACCTTCAACCGTAAAACGGTGGTGCTTGTCACCCAGACCGCCATGCTCGCTGTGGCAACCGCCCTGGGGGCTTTGACTGCCAGCGGCCAGATCAACCTGTGGTGGATTTATGCCCTGGTGATCCTGCAAGGCATCAGCATTGCATTTGACGGTCCTTCCCGTCAGTCGCTGATCCCCAACCTGGTCCCACGCGAAGATTTACCGAGCGCATTTGGACTGCAGTCGATTGCTGCCAACGTCGGAGCCGTGGCTGGACCGGCATTAAGCGGCTGGGTGATCGCCAGCATCGGCATCCAATGGTCCTACTGGATCAATGCCATTTCCTTCCTGGGGGTGATCGCCGCGGTGCTAATGATGGGACCGATCCAAGGCGACATGGCACGCAGGCAGGGCGGGATTATCGATGGGAGAGTGGTTCCCCGGCTGGATCTCTCAGAGATCCCGGTGGGCATTCGCTTCATCCTGCACCA
>DNOU01000034.1:6434-9184 GCA_003501835.1 Anaerolineaceae bacterium
GCAGGGCAATCCATCGGTTCGCTGGTGGTGGCGTTCATCATGTCTCAAAGAAAACAAATTCTGGGGCAGGGACGGCTACTGCTGGCGGCAGTGGCGGGGTTTGGCGTTGCCACCATTTTGTTTGGGCTCTCCAGGACTTATTTATTGACGATGGCGGCGTTGATCCTCGTCGGCGGGTCCGATACCATCAGTACGGTGCTGCGCAATACCATCCGGCAGCTGCAAACGCCAGACGCTTTGCGGGGCAGGATGGTGAGCATCAACCAGATTTTCTTCATGGGCGGACCGCAACTGGGCGAGGTGGAAGCGGGAATCGTTGCTCAGGCTTTCGGAACCCCGGCGGCCATCATCACTGGCGGCATCGGCTGCATTCTTTCAGTGGCGGTCATCACCGCCCGCTTCCCCCAGTTGAGAAATTACAACGGTGATGAGGCTGTGGCGGCGGGATCACAGGTATGAAAAGCGAACCAGAATCATTCTGGTGAAACAAAGAATCGTTTCAGTCAGACTCTGGCCTCCAACCACGATGGTGGAGCGGTCATTCCCCACTTCGCTGTGAGTGACATTTTCAACCTGTTAACCAAATTGCGAAAAATGAGCATTGGAATTCAGCTCATCCACCAGCTTTGACCAATCTTCCAGGTGCGCTTCCAGCTCCTGGTGAAGCGAGGTGTACTCGTTCCCCAATTTGTGCACCCGGGCAGCATCGGTGGGGGGATTTTCCAGTTGGACTTCGATGACTTTGAGCCGGGTCTCGATCTGGCTGATTTTTTCTTCCACTAATTCAATGCGCTTCTGGATCTTCGCCTGCTCCCCTTTGCTCAATCCCATCCGGGGTTTGGATGAAACCACCTCCGGCTTTTTGGCTGGCACAACGACGGGAGCTGGTTGGATTTTGGAAGCTTTGTACTCGCTGTAAGTGCCCTTAAAGACCACCAGCTCGCGGCGGGTAGGGAGCACTTCCCATACCTGGGTTGCCAGGGCATCGATCAGGAACCGGTCATGCGAAACGAGCAGGATGGTCCCCTTGAATTCCGCAAGCACACTTTGCAGGATCTCCTGCGAGGGCAGGTCAAGATGGTTGGTGGGCTCATCCAACAGCAGCAGGTTGGCGCCTTTCAAAGCCAGCAGAGCTAATGCCAGGCGCCCTCTTTCACCGCCCGAAAGGAGATTGACTTCTTTGAACACGTCCTCGCCGGTGAAAAGGAACTTAGCCAGGTAATCGCGTATCTCTCCCGGCAGCATCTTCGGCGATTGCGCCTGGATTTCCTGCATCAACGTCCAATCGGAGTGCAGCCCTTCATGTGCCTGGGCAAAGTAGCCGATCTGCAGACTGGATCCCAGGCGCGTCTCTCCAGCATAGGGGTCAATCTGCTCCAGGATGGTCCTGAGGAAGGTGGTCTTACCCGCGCCGTTGGGTCCGATGATGGCAGCACATTCGCTGCGCACCAGGGTGAGATCGGGCACGCTGAAAAGAGGCCGGCCTTCGTCGGCATATCCCACCTGCAGGCCATAGGTGCGCAGCACCAGGTCTCCGGACCGCGCGGCATTGCCCAGGTTGAGATGCAGGTTGCGGCGCTGCATGGGCGGGGTGAGGCGGGCTTCCGCCAGCATACGCTCCAGACGGGTGCGCCTGCCCTGCGCCTGGCGCGTGTTTTGACCGGCGATGTTGCGCCGGATGTAATCTTCCTCTTTTTCGATGAATTCCTGTTGATCTTGATACTCGATCAGACGGCGTTGATAGCGTTCCTCGCGTTGCATCAGGTAGGCGCTGTAATTACCGCGATATTCTTCAAGAGTTGGATTCATCTCAAGAATGGAAGTGGTCACCTGGTCGAGAAAATACCGGTCATGGGAGACGATCAATACCGCCCCGTGCCAATCCTTGAGATAGGATTCAAGCCATTCCACCGCTTCGATATCCAGGTGATTGGTGGGTTCGTCCAGCAGCAGCAGGTCGGGGTTGGAAAGCAACAGCTTGGCGAGCAGCGCCCGCGTGCGCTGACCGCCCGAAAGCTGCGAAAGAGGGCGGGATTCGTCTTCACGGGTAAAGCCCAATCCCGTAAGCGTCATGCGGGTTTGAAGTTCATAGGTGTAGCCGCCCAGGGCATCAAATTCAGCCTGCAAATGACCATAGGTTTCGATCAACTCAATGTTGGCGGGGTCATGTGCCATCAACCCTTCCAGGCGGGTGAGCTCGTGCTGCTTATCGATGAGGGGGGCAAAGACCGTCATGCATTCCGTCCACAGGGTGCGGTCAGAGACGAGCACTGCCTCCTGGGGAAGATATCCGATTTGAATCCCGCGGGCTTTGCTGATCTTGCCCGAGGATGCCTCTTCTTCACCCAGAATGATCTTGAGCAGCGTGGTCTTGCCAATGCCATTGGGACCGACCAAACCGAGGCGGGCTCTGTGCGGGATACTGAAGGTCAGGTCGCTGAACAGGTCAAACGCACCGAAAGATTTGGAAAGGTTGTGAACAGTCAGCAGGGGCATGGTGTGATTTCCGAATTTTGAGTATACCATACGGAAATTCCCCTCCCGGGCTTGTTTGGGAGAGGCGCCAGGGGTGAGGGATTTGGAGTTTACTTCACCACTGCCCAGAGGATGAGCTGGTTGTCATTGCCCGAACTGGCAAGCATGCGGCCATCGGGCGAAAAAGCCAACAGGTAGACCGTACTCGGAGTGTCCGCCAGGGTGGTAATGACCTTTTCATTCTGCACATCCCAGATCTGAACCGCATTGCCCTC
>DNOU01000221.1 GCA_003501835.1 Anaerolineaceae bacterium
TGTTCATCATTACCGGCAAACTCACCATGTTCTGTCAAGTTGCCCTTCCTTGGCGTTTTCAAACCCCAATAATCTTAGCACATCCCTCCCGGTTCCTCAAATGGAAAGGAGGGTACGGAAAGAAAGGTATAATGGGGAAAATGAGTCGGAGATTGACATGAGCGATCAGGAAAAATCAGCGATATTGAGCGGTATTGAAATGGGCATCGGCACCTGGTCCTGGGGGGATAGGATGATCTGGAATTACGGCAACGGTTACGATTATGAGGATATTCACCAGGCATTCAACAGCGCGGTGGATTTTGGTTTTCGCTTTTTTGATACTGCAGAGATCTATGGACAGGGTAGATCGGAATCCTACCTGGGCAATTTCATGCAAGGATCCAGTGACCAATTGGTCATCGCCAGTAAATTCATGCCTTACCCATGGCGATTGTCTTCCGGATCCCTTGGAAAAGCTTTGAGGGCCAGCCTGAAGCGTTTGAAATTGGAGAGGATTTCGCTTTACCAGATGCACCAGTCTTTTCCCCCAGTGAAGATTGATACCTGGATGGGTCAGATGGCTGCGGTGGTGCATGAGGGTTTGGTGCAGGCTGTAGGGGTATCGAACTATGATTTGCAACAGACTCTGCAGGCGCACAATTCACTTATCCGTGAAGGACTGAGACTCGCATCCACACAGATGGAATACAGCCTATTGAACCGCAGAATTGAGAAAACAGGTTTGCTGGACCTTTGTAAAGAGCAGGGGATCACAGTTATTGCGTATAGTCCACTGGCAATGGGAATGCTTACAGGTAAATACACCCCCGGGCATCCTCCCAGCGGATACCGGTCAACCAAATATCCATCGGGTTTTCTCAAAAAAATCATGCCCCTGATTGCCGAGATGAAACGCATTGGGCTTGAACATGAGGGAAAAACCCCCGCCCAGGTGGCTTTGAACTGGATAATCTGCAAAGGCGCAATTCCCATCCCGGGAGGAAAGAACCCCCGGCAGATCGAAGAGAGCGCTGGTGCCCTTGGATGGTATCTCACCGGGGATGAGATAAAGACACTGGATGACCTCAGCGATAGAATACTGGAAAATTAATTTCGAAGATCGGAGAGAAGGATGGTAGACACGAAAGAAAAAACCGTGGAGTATTTACCTTTCCACGCCGTTAATGAATTCATGCGGGACGACTACCGGTTTGCAGTGATTGCTGAAGTGATGCAGCATCTGGATTCAGTGCCCTCGGCTACCAGAAAGGAAATTACACAGGAAATTTCACGCAATGTCAAGATCTCAGGTTTTCGAAACAGCAATCAGGCACCGGTAACGATCAAAGCCAAACAGTCGGCGGGTCTCTTTCAAAAATCCGCCAGGTATTCAGCAGCCATTGTTAATGCCTGGTCAAGCCTTCATCCTGACCTGGCATCAACGGTTTGGACGGTGCTCTCGGAGCACGGTTGGGAGCCCCTGCCGTTGGAAGCAAACCGGGAAAAACTACCAGGATACCAGGTCAAATGGCCGAAAAGTGACACATTTGAAGTTTTGCAACAGGCTGTGCGGAACGTCAATGCTTCGCTGACTGAAACAGACGATGATATCAGCCTGATGGCGGTCTGGGTGGGAAATCGGTTACCGTACGACCTGTTTATCGAAGCTGAGGAAGAGAAGAGCAGTTAACTACTCGCCAAATTCTGAATCTGTATCTTCAAGTACGTCTACCCCAACACTCTCTGAAGTGAGCGCGATGTCTCCAAAGAGAGTGTTTTGTTCAGCAATGATGACATGCCGTTTGACCAGTTCCAAAAGTGCCAGAAAAGTAACAACAATTTCGAGGCGTGTTGTATTGGATGAAAGAATATTTTGGAAGGAGATCTCACCTTTGATACGTATGCGGTTCAGGATGGCATCGATCTTTTCCCGGATGGTGACCCGGGGAATGGAGACCACCTCACTGAGCGGCGGAAGATCGATTCCGCCAAAGATTTCCTGGGCAGCCTCCAGGAAACTTTCAAGTGTCAGTTCCGAGAGATCCAATTTGAGTGGTAGCTGTACGCGTGGAGCGGTATCCAGGCGTAGATATGAGCGCAATCCGGCTTCCTCACGCTCTTCCAGAAATTTCGCCAGTTCTTTGAATCTTTTATAGATGATCAGCTGGCGGGCAAGCGCTTCCCCAGGGTCGTCCTCAAGTGATACATCTGCTGAGGATTGCCTTGGAAGCAGAGCGGAGGATTTGATTTGCACCAGGCGGGCGGCAATGACCAGAAATGCGGAGACCTCGGAGGCATTTTGTTCTTCCATGGCATGCATGTGCTCAAGGAACTGGTCGGTTACCTGGGCAAGTGCCAGGCGGGTAATGTCTAGTTCGGCGTGTTCGATCAACTGAAGCAGCAGGTCCAGGGGGCCGGTGTAAACTTCAGTATCGATGCTGTATCCATTGGTTTGATGGCTGGAAATGCGGTAATCCACGGGCGTAATTATAGCAGAATACACCCTTCAAGACAGATACAATCAAAGTGCATCAAGTATAATCATGAAGTCTGCAAATAAAGATTGTTGCGAGGATAGATGCAAGGTGTTTATTGCACCCAATGTGGCAAACCCTACCCGGCCAGCGGCACGCCATTTCAATGCACCTGCGGAGGAATCTTCGATTTCCGCGAGTTTCCCCGGTACAGTGTTCAAGATGTTCACAAAAATGCACCTGGACTGTGGCGTTATTTCAATCTTCTTGGCTTGCAGGAGCCGGTCAACCCCGTTTCACTTGGCGAGGGTAACACCGCTCTGGTTCCCATTTCAGAGTCCGCGGAAGATGTTTTCGTAAAGTTGGAGTATCAAAATCCCACCGGCTCTTACAAAGACAGGGGAACCGCCGTTTTGATGACCTTCCTTAAGTCACGAAACGTGGATTATGCTGTGGAAGATAGTTCTGGGAATGCTGGCGCGTCTTTTGCTGCTTACGCTGCCCGGGCAGGTGTGATGGCAAGGGTTTATGTACCAGAATCCGCATCTGGACCCAAGCGCAGCCAGATCGAAGCATATGGGGCTGAATTGGTTGCCGTGCCGGGTCCCAGATCAAATGCGGCAAAAGCAGTGCTTGAGGAAGCTTCGCGGGGAACAGCTTATGCCAGCCATGCCTTCATGCCAATGGGTTTGACAGGAATTGCCACGATTGCCTATGAAATCGTTGAACAGTTGGGGAAAATACCCGGAACGATCATTTCCCCTGTGGGGCATGGCGGTCTCCTTTACGGTATCATGCGCGGATTTGAAGCCGTGGTAAAAAGTGGATTTGCACAACAGGAACCATTTTATTTGGGAGTTCAATCGAAAGCCTGTAACCCTGTGGCAAGGGCTTTTGTCACCCGGGAACGAATCGTAGAATTGCCGTCCGGTGAGACCATTGCGGAGGGCGTCAAGGTCAGCAACCCGGTAAGAGGGGATGCAATTTTGTCGCATATTCGCCGCACTCAGGGTAAAATGAGTGTTATCGATGAAGATCAATTGCTGTGCGCATACCATGAACTGGCTGATCTGGGATTTTTTGCAGAGCCCACTTCAGCCCTGGCATACGCAGCCTTGCAGCAAGAAATCAACATCCTTCCCAAACCTGTGGTATTAATTCTCACTGGAGCGGGAGCTAAAACAAGAATATCCTAGGCAATGGGAAAACTGTGATCGCGAGCTACTTCAAAACCAGGTGGTTGGCGCTCCCAATGTTCCCGGGAGGTTCCATTGGAAGACCCAAAACTGAATAATGAACTCGAAACTCCTGAAGAGTTCGCTGCCAGGGTCCAGTTGGGGATTCAGGACATGCTTTTGTTGAGCCGGGCATTGACCCACCGCTCCTATTTAAATGAACATCCAGAAGCGCTGGAGGACAATGAGAGGCTTGAGTTTTTAGGCGATGCGGTGCTCGATTTTGTGGTGGGTGCCTGGCTTTACAACCGCTATCCAGAAATGCCTGAAGGCGATCTTACGCGCATGCGCTCTGCACTGGTGCATACCGAGCAACTGGCGGATTTCGCCAATCAGATTGGTCTGGGCCGTGCAATGCGGCTCGGTCACGGTGAGAGTCAGTCGGGTGGAAATGAACGACCCGGATTGCTGTGCGATACCTTCGAAGCCATCAT
>DNOU01000214.1 GCA_003501835.1 Anaerolineaceae bacterium
ATACGGCTTCTCGTTGCCCTTCCGCAATTCCTTGATCGGTCCGATGACATACGGTATGACATCTCCCGCGCGTTTGATCATCACGCGGTCGCCTTCCCGGATATCTTTCTCAGCGATGAAGTCAAAATTGTGCAGTGTGGCTTGCTTGACCACCACACCCCCTATCTCCACCGGCTCAAGAACTGCGTAGGGTGCCAGTACTCCGGTCCGTCCAACATTTACCCTGATCTCATGCAAAAGGGTACTCACTTCACGTGCGGGATATTTGAGCGCGATAGCTCCCCTGGGGTCTTTACCCGCCACACCCAGGTCTTCAGCCACATCCAGTTCATCGAGTTTAATGACCACCCCATCCACCTCAAAGGGAATATGGTCGCGTTTTTCATTCCATTCAGGAATTCTGGCGACAACTTCATCAATACTTCCCACCCGCTCCGCCAGGTCAGTCACGGGAAAGCCAAGTTTTCTCAGATATTCGAGCAATTCCCATTGAGTGGCAGGTATGGGAGAGGATGAATCCACGATGGCGTAAGCCAGGATCGTCAATGGGCGTTCAGCAGTCAGAGATGGATCCAGCTGCCGCAAGGAACCTGCAGCTGTGTTCCTGGGATTCAGGTAAGTCTTCTCTCCTGCTTCCTCAAGTGAACGGTTGAGCGCTTCGAAATCTTTGATCATTATGAACGCCTCTGCCCGAACGACCAACCGCTCTGGCGCAGAAACTCCCTGGTCATGGACAGGGATTCGCAACGGTACCGTTCTAACGGTCCGCAGATTGGCTGTGATATCTTCCCCAATTTCGCCGTCTCCACGAGTTGCCCCCAGTACAAAGATGCCTTTTTCATAATGCAGCACAACCGTTAAGCCATCAATCTTGGGTTCCAGAACGAATCTGGATTTTGTCACCCGGTCATCCAGCCGGAGGATGCGTTCATACCATGCCCGTACATCCTCAGCCGTGAATGCATTTGCCAAACTCAAGATGGGAGCAGGATGATTGACCTTGACGAATCTGTCCAGCGCTGAAGCTCCTGCCCGCTGCGTGGGGCTATCCGGAGTGATCCACTCCGGGTGAATCGCCTCCAGTGAGCGCAACTTTTGCAGCATTTGATCGTATTCATAATCGCTGATCAATGGTGCATCCAATACGTGATAACGGTAATTGTGGAAATTGATCTCTTTTCGTAACTGTTCCATCAATTGCCTGTCGTCAGATTGTTCCATAAATGTCTCCGTATTCATCCAGGGAAACAGAAATAAATGTCGTCTCGTAGTAAACTATAATAGTTCTATCGTTCACCGTAAATCTAAATGTACCATTAATTACTTAATGGAGGTCGCATGAAAGCCGGAAAACTGGTCGCTTACATTGGCTCCGCCATTCTCATCCTGTTCGGCATTTTAATGGTTCTCGGCGCAACAGATCCGGCTCAGGGGCAGTTGGGATGGCTGCCGGTTGGGCTGGTGTTAATAGGTGTGGGTCTGGCAATCATCTTTGTCGCTGCCCGCAAGCCCAAGGTTGAACCGGCAACCAATGTCACGCTCAATGTTGACCTGCCCGCGAATGTCAACATGGATACCCTCAAATGCCGTTCCTGCGGCGGCGCATTGAAGCCCGAGAACATCACCATGGTCGCCGGAGCGCCGGTGGTCACCTGTCCTTATTGCGGCACCACCTATCAGTTGACCGAAGAGCCCAAGTGGTAACTCTGTATAAAGTCCTCCGGGGAGAGAACTCATGAAAGTATTGCGATTATTTTGTGTCGTCTTGATTCTTTGCGTGCTTGCAGGCAGCGCATCGCCGGTTTTCGCGCAGGATTACCGCTTTCAAGTCACTGATTTGGCTGTGGTTGTTTCGGTCAACAAGGATGGATCGGAATCGCTTGATTACACCATCACCTTTGTCAATGACAGCGGTGCCCATGTGATCGATATCGTCGATATCGGCATGCCCAATGGCGATTATGATCTGAATTCCATCAGCGGTGAGATCAACGGCGTGAAGATCACCAAGATCACGCGCTCGGATATTCTCGCACAGGGAATATCGCTTTATCTGGGCGCCAACGAAATTCCCGCTGGCGGTTCCGGTACAGTCCATGCCTATATCGGCAAGGTTTCCAATGTGCTTTACCCTGGGACGCAGGTCGACAACCAGGATTACGCCAGCCTGGTTTTTTCACCCCACTATTACGATCCTGCCAATGTGCACGGCACGACCAATATGCAGGTCACACTTCTGCTGCCTGCTGGCATGACCGAACAGGAACCGCGTTACTACACACCTTCCGGCGGCTGGCCAGGTCCCGAACAGCCGGAATCACAAATCATGTCAGACGGACGCATCTTTTATACCTGGGTCTCCAATCAAGCCAACGACTACACAGAGTATTCCTTTGGCGCCAGCTTTCCCGCAAAGTACCTCGACGCCGGGGTGATTGTGACCAGGCCATATGAGCCACCCTCCAGCAGCTCAGGCGGCGGGAGCACCTCCTTTACGTCGAATTTTGACACTTGCGGGTTGGTTTTCTGTCTGGGGTTTGCCGGGTTCGTNNCTTAAAAAAGGCGCTGCCGAGGTGGTGACCAAGGAGCCCCTGGAATTGAAGGTCTCCACCATTGCCCCCCCTGATTTATACGGTTATGAAACCGATTTTCTGGCAGCCTTTGCCGAAAAAGATGCCGCCCGTAAGCGCCTGCTCCAGACTGTGATGATCAATCTCATCAAGTCTGTCGGTGAGAAAATGAAAGGCTTCAGCCAAAAGGAAACTGTTGCTTACTACAAGGACATCACTGAAAAAGCCTGGCAGCAGGTGGAAAGTGCACAAACCCCTGAAGTCAAAGGTCAGACGTACGACGAGAACATGGATTGGACAATGCTGGATAAGAATTACGAAACCCGCACCCAACAGACCTTCAGCGGTCCGGTTTTCATCCCTGCCCCTACCTGGTGGTGGAGATTCGATCCATCTTTTGGCTCACCTGCTGCCCGCACTCCGTCAACAACAATGCCCGCCAGTACAGTTACAGGCACAGGTTCAGTTCCCGCCCCCTCTGGCGGACGTGGATCGATTTCCATGCCTGCCCTGCCCGGGTCATCCTTTGCAGCCTCGGTGGTCAACAGCGTCTCCGCCTTCTCAGCCGGTGTCCTGGGTGATCTCACGGCATTCACAGGTGGGGTCACCAAGGTGACCAATCCTCCGCCTCCGCCTTCGACTTATCGTTCAGGTCGTGGCGGCGGGGGCGGCGGGCATTCATGCGCCTGTGCCTGTGCCTGCGCCGGATGTGCCTGTGCCTGTGCNNCGGTGACCTGATGAGCCTTTTTGCAGATATTAAGAGCCGGATCTTGCCCCCCAGGGTGGATTTTCCCGCCCCGGGAGTCTACCACTACCTCAGGGAAACCCCCTCTGAACGTTCGCGCGTTCACCTCAGGGTGGATGAGGACGGCTCTGGTACGTTGATCGTCAATGCCAACCGCATCTTCCACTTCAATCCTTCTGCCGCAGCATTGGCGTATTTCTCACTGCAGCAGGTGCAGCCCTCTTCTGTAGTTACTGCAATGACGAGAAAATACAATCTTTCGCGTTCTCATGCAGCGGGAGATTATCTGGATTTTTCCAACCGGCTCGACCAGTTGATCACCTCCGAAGCCTGCCCGATTTGCGACCTTGAGGTTGAAACCACCGCGCCCTTCAGTGCCCGGCCATCTGCGCCGTACCGTATGGACCTGGCGATCACTTACCGCTGCAACAATGACTGTGCACATTGTTACAATGCACGTCCGCGGAATTACCCTGAACTGAGCACTGAGGAGTGGATTCGCATCCTGGATCAATTGTGGGCGATAGGCATTCCGCACATCGTGTTCACCGGCGGCGAGCCCACGCTGCGAAATGATTTGCCGGAGTTGATCCGTCACGCTGAACAGAACGGTCAGATCACTGGTTTGAATACCAACGGACGGCGTTTTCGGGATGCCGCTTATGTGCAAACCCTGGTGGATGCCGGTCTGGATCACGTTCAGATCACCTTCGAATCATCTGATCCAATGATTCATGACCAGATGGTGGGAAAATCTGGCGCCTGGCAGCAGACTTTGGCGGGTGTGCAGAATGCAGTTTCCTCAAGTCTCTATGTGATGACCAATACCACCATGCTCCAGACAAATGTGCACACCATCCCTGCCACGCTTGAGTACCTGGGTGAGATGGGTCTCAAAACGGTTGGATTGAATGCCCTCATTCATTCAGGGCGGGGAAGAACGGTTGGAACAGGTTTACCTGAGGAAGATCTGCCCGCAATTCTCAGCCAGGCACAGGAAATTACGTCACGTTTTGATCAGCGTTTGATCTGGTACACCCCCACGCAATACTGCCATTTTGACCCCATGAAACTGTCGCTGGGTGTCAAGGGTTGTACAGCGGCACTTTACAACATGTGCATTGAACCTGACGGGGAGGTCATCCCCTGTCAGTCTTATTACCGGGGGTTGGGAAACATCATCACCTCAGATTGGCAGTCAATCTGGGAACATGATCTTGCAGTATCCCTGCGGGAAAGAAAACTCGCTCCTGAAAAGTGCGGTGGCTGCCTGCTCTTTGGTGAATGCGGTGGGGGTTGTCCGCTTCTGGATGCAGATTTTTGATGCGGAATAATGGGAGGGAAAAATGAAAGCCAGATTTCAAAGCCTTTGGGATCGCCTCTTTTATAAACCGGAACCACTCAAACCAGGCATCTACCAAAAAACGATCTCCAATGAGGGTAAACCACCTTTCCGAGTACATTTACGTATCGAAAAAGACGGCAGGGGCATCCTTGTGCTGAATGCGAAAACCGTTCTCCACCTGAACCAGACAGCTGCCGAATATGCCCTTTTGATGATCCATGAGTCATCAAATGATGTGGTCGCCCAGGCAATTGAAAAGCGGTACCGTATCACCAGGGACGAAGCCCTTTCGGATTATCAAAAATTCGTCGATCAGCTCGAAGTTCTGCGAACGACTCCCGATCTTGATCCTGAAATTTTCCTCGATATCGACCGCGTGGAACCCGGCTCCGAAGCTCTCTCTGCCCCTCTGCGGCTGGATTGTGCTTTAACCTACCAGACTTCCAGCGGTTTATGGGATGGAATTGCCCCAACCAGATCGGTCGCCAGAAACCTGGATACCGAGGAGTGGAAATCCATCCTCCAAAAAGCCTGGGATAACGGGATTCCTCACGTGGTTTTTACTGGCGGCGAACCCACACTACGACCAGATTTGCTCGAACTTGTGCAATTTTCACAGAATTTGGGTCAGGTCACGGGTCTGATCACTGATGGAATGCATCTCACAGAGAAGGAGTATCTCGATAATTTGCTTCTTGCCGGATTGGATCATCTCATGCTTGTGCTCGATCCAGGTGAAAGCACAGTCTGGGAAGCTCTTCGGGATGCCATGGTGGAAGACCTGTCTGTTTCAATTCATTTTACCCTCAGTGCCAGGAATATGGACAAACTCTCTGCAATCCTCGACCATATCGCACAATACGGCCAGCCCCAGATTTCACTTTCCGCCAATTCAACCGAATCTCGTGCGTATCTGCCTGCCGCCCAAAGAATTGTGGCTGAGCACGGATTCACGCTTGTCTGGGGTCTTCCTGTGCCCTATTCCGCCGCCAATCCAATTCGCCTGGAATTGGAACAGGCAGAGCAAACAGTGGGTGGTCCGGGCAGCCTGTGGCTCTATGTTGAACCAGACGGCGATGTACTGCGTGGTCAGGGAATTCAACCAGTGCTTGGGAATTTTCTCGTCAGTCCCTTTGATGAAATCTGGGCGGCAGCCAACAGGCTTGAAAAGCAGGAATGAGCCTGACCGTTGCGCAATGGCATCAGCGGTTCACCCAACAGGCAACCTGGACAAGACAGTTGCGTTCCTACCTCTATACTCAGGCAGGCATAGAATCCAACTGCCGGGTTCTCGAAGTTGGTTGCGGAACTGG
>DNOU01000114.1 GCA_003501835.1 Anaerolineaceae bacterium
GCGATCAAGATCACCTCCAGCGATGGAATGAAACTGGGGATGAGCACTGTTTCATTGATCAAACAGGTTTCAGACATCGCGATAAAGCGCAGATAAATTCCTTTCTTCCCTTCTGAACCCATTCTGGCAGGGGAAATGACTACAAGCGGTTCTCCATCGAAAAAGAGTGAACACCGGTTGCCAGAATTCCTGGTTTTTGGCAATTTAAGCCGCAATTTCATCATTGACCTGGCGGATAAAGCGCATAATGATATTCCCGGGGGTTCAGCCCTATTCGCTGCAGCGGGCATTCGGTGTTGGGGATATCCAGTGGGCATTGTTTGTGAGGTGGGTGAGGATTTTCCCCTGGAAATGTTGCACAAATCGTACGCCACTGGTATGGATTTTCGCGGGGTAAAAGTTCTGCCCCAGGCGATCGATGCCCGGGATTTCTACGTAGGCAGCAACGCAGATGCTCCCCTACAGGAGAATCCCATACCGCATTACTCTGCCCATCACCTCCCATTTCCGACTTCGCTGCTGGGGTATTCTTCGCAAGCCAAGAATCCCCTCCGCGACCCGAACGCCGTGCATCCTCACGGCATTGGCATTCTTACCCCACAGGATTACCAACAGGCTACAGCCGTTCACCTGTGTGCCATGAACTACCGATTGCACGTGCAAATACCGGTCATGCTGCGAAAATCCTTTATCAATATCATCACCATTGATCCTTCGCCCGATTACATGCTCCCAAAGAATTGGGATAATCTGCCCGCGCTTCTCAAAGATACTACTGCGTTCCTGCCCCATGAAAAAGACATTGTCGCTTTGTTCCAGGGTAGATCCAACGACATTTGGGAGATGGCTCAAGCCCTGGCAGAGTTGGGTTGTGATTTCATCGTCATTCGCAGAGGATTAAAAGGGCAGTACCTTTATGATGGTTACGCCAGGAAGCGGTATTTCATTCCGGCTTATCCTGTCAAGGCGACCAACCTGGTGGGCACCGGTGATGCCTTTTGCGGCGGTTTCCTCGCCAATTACAAGAAAAGTTATGACCCGCTGGAGGCATGCCTGGCGGGTAACATTTCATCCTCCCTGGCTATGCAAAGCGAAAATCCCTTGTTTATGGCAGATACAATGCCAGGTTTCTGCCAGGCAAGAAAAGAATCCTTGAGATTGATGGTGCAGACATTATGAACCGCCTTCCTGATCCCGATCTTGACCAGCTCATCGAGTGGGCGATCGAACTGCAACAGATACCCGCTCCGACATTCCATGAGAATCAGCGCGCAAGTCATTTGAAAAATTGCTTCGAGGAACTTGGCATCAATCATGTGGAAATCGACCATACGGGCAATGTGATCTGCAGAATCCCGGGGGGAAAAGCTGATCCTCTTCTGGTGACTGCCCATCTGGATACGGTTCACTCGAGCGAACAATCCCTGCAAATCTCCCGCACTCCTTTTTCCATCACCGGCGCAGGCATCGGAGATAATTCACTTGGTCTTGCTGCAATGCTCGCACTCGCCCAATCAGTTCTGGCTTCCCAAACGGTGCCAGATGGAGACATCTGGTTTGCCGGCACCGTGGGTGAAGAGGGTTTGGGCAACCTGAAAGGTATCAAGGCTTTGACGACGCGCTTTACAGAACCTCCCCATTGCACATTTGTGCTGGAGGGGATTGGGTTGGGGAACATCCAGCAAAAAGCATTGGGAGTAACCCGCATTCGAATTTCCGTGGAAACTCCCGGTGGACACTCCTGGTCTGATTACGGCAGTCCTTCTGCCATCAATATTTTGGTTAACCTGGCCGGTTCCATCAACGACATCAAACTTCCTGTCCAACCTCGAACAACCATCAATATCGGCACCATTTGCGGTGGCACAGCGATCAATACCATTGCTTCCAATGCCTCCATGGAAATTGATCTGCGCTCAGAAGATGCCGCCACCCTTACCACAATCGCAGAATATGTCAGAAAAAAAGTGGATCTCGTTAAACAGGAAGGCGTGAGGATCGTGGTGGAAGAGATCGGCAGCCGACCCTCAGGAACCATTCCGCCGGAGGATCCATTTCTGAAATTCGCATCGGGTGTCTCGAATCACCTGGGGGTTCCAGCCCGCATGATCATTTCATCCACGGATGCAAGCCAACTCATCCACAAAGGATGGCCGGTGCTTTCCATTGGCTTGACCACTGGAGAGCATGTGCACACACCCAAAGAGACGATCGAATTGCTTCCCCTGAGAATTGGCATGGAATTCCTGTTTCAATTGGTGGCAGGAGCCTGGAAGGTTCACAGGGAATCGATCATTAACCGAAACGATCATTGAAACGGCGAACTGGAGCGAAGAAACGTCGCAGTGCAGCCCTGCCAGCCGCAATATTGATGCGCAAAGGCGCCAGGCGCGCCTTGATCGGCAGCTTTTCAGTTTGACCGTACACAGAAGCCTGGTAATTTATCAGAAGAGCGCGCGCATCTGGTTCAATTTCAGGAATCTCTTCCACCAGTGCATCGGTGATTTCCGCGGCAGTTGCTCCAGCCGGGAGTCGCGTGCCCAGGATTCGCAGGCTTCTCTCAATGGATAGAAATGCACGCTGAGCCTGGTTCAAACTCATTAGAAGGAATAAATCTCCCACCAGGGGCAGCCGGGTGAGAAAATGATAGAAACCGCGCCATTGCCGGGCAATCTGTGTTCTGATTGCATTCCGGTTTCTTCTCAAATAAAAGACCAGCAAAGTGATCCCCATCAGCAATGCTGCAATACCCACACCAACAAGGATCTTTGCGAATAAGCTCAATTCCCTGGTGACTGTGGGGGTTGTTTCACCAGTATCCAGACTATCCAACAGCGCCTGAGCCCGATCTTCACCGGTCAGCCTCCCTAACTGTCTGGGGGTCGCAGCACCTCCGGTTTGCCCGGTGGGACCGCCCAACGCTCCTGCGCCACCTGCTCCGGTGTAATCAATGCTGGTTATGGCTGTGGTGGGTTCAAATGGGATCCAACCAAAGCCAGGAAAGAACACTTCAGGCCATGCATGACTGTCTTTTTCGCGAACACTGTAGCGCGGAAGATTGGTACTCGATTGAACACCCTGGGCATAACCGACCGCCAACCGCGCAGGGATCCCTGCTGCCCGCAGAAGCAGGACCTCGGCAGATGCATAATAATTGCAGAATCCCTTTTTATAGTCAAACAGGAACCACTCTATGGCATCCCGATCAGCAGGGGGCGCGGAAATCGTGGTCTGATAGGTGATATTCTGCCTCAGGTAAGTGGTTACCGCCGCCGCCTTGTCAAACTCGGTTTCCATGGAGGCGGTCAATTGCCTGCTTAGATCACGAATTTCAGGGGAGAGGTCAGCCGGAAGCTGAAGATAACGATCCAGGATCCACTGGGGATAATCCGCTGTGGCTGATTGTAAATCAGATTGGGTGGCAGAACTTACGTCCGCTTCCACCCTGTAAGCTTCACCAAAACGGATCTCAGGAGAAGTAAAGATCGCCAGGATATCCGACTGGGATCCACCCTGGGTGGTGAATATGGCATTCACCTGCTTACTTACCTGGGAGGGTATTCCGGGAGTATAGATCATGCCCAGTTGATGAAATTCCGAGGTCACTCTCACCTGGATGGGAACCTGAAAACCGTAGACTGGCGGATGTAGGTCCTGGGAAGGACGAAATGCCTGTGAATAAACGGGAGCTGTGGACCATTGCGAATTGGAATAGATGTCGTATACCCGGAGACGCCAGTAAAATTGATTCCCCAGAGGTGCAGATTGGTTCGTTTCGATCGAGAGTACCTCGTTTAATCCCAATACCTGCCCTGTGCCCAAATCCATGGTACTTCCAGCATTCTCTTCACTGATGGGATTCGTCTCCTGCAACGAAAACAGTAGATGATCAAAATTTCGGGTAAAACGGTCCCAGTTTTGACTCAGGCGCGTGGGCA
>DNOU01000002.1 GCA_003501835.1 Anaerolineaceae bacterium
TGTCTACCTCCGGTTACATCATCCCCGGCGGTTTGCTCAGCCAGTACGGTGTGAAGTATAAGACCCCCGCTGCTGTGCAGGGTCACCCCGCGGTTATTTCAGCCCTTTATGTTGGCGGCATCTGCGATTTCGGAGCCTCCTACATTGATGCCCGCACCAGCATCCAGAAGACTTATCCGGATGTCATGGACAAAATCGTGATCATCTGGCGTACTGACAACATTATCCCCAACGATAATGTTTCCTACTCCGCAACCATGCCCGCAGATGTGGCTGCCAAGGTCACCGCAGGGTTGCTCGAGATGTCCGCTACACCCGACGGACAGGAAATCCTAAAGAACATGGGCTACGAAGTCCAGGGATTAAAGGAAGCCAAGGATTCCTTCTATGATCCCTTCCGCGCTGCCCTGCAGGCTTCGGGTATCGATATCACCACGATGGTCAAGTAATCAGATTTGTTTTTCAAATCGGGGGGGAGAGGTTTTCCTCCCCCCCTTTTATCATATCTAGAGGGTATTAAATTGCTAAAAGTCGAACATCTCACCAAGGTCTACCCTGGGGGTACCGTCGCTCTTAAGGATCTCAGCTTCGAGGTAAATGATGGTGAGTTCCTGGTTGTGATCGGACTTTCCGGTTCTGGAAAATCCACTCTTCTGCGATGCATCAACCGGTTGATCGATCCCACCGAGGGAACGATTACCATGGACGGTGTCGACATCACTGCAGCCAAAGGAGCCGAATTACGGCATATCCGGCGGCATATCGGCATGATCTTTCAGCACTTTAACCTGGTCAAACGATCCAGTGTGATGACCAATGTTTTGAACGGGCGTTTAGGGTACTTAAATCCCTGGACTTCCACTCTTGGGATCTTTCCCCGGGAGGAAAAACAACGCGCCCATGGGGCCCTCTCCCGCCTGGGCATTGACGACAAAGTGACAAGCCGGGCAGATGAGCTTTCTGGCGGACAGCAACAACGAGTGGGCATTGCCCGTACATTGATGCAGGAGCCCAGACTGATCCTGGCAGACGAGCCTGTTGCCAGCCTTGATCCGGTGCTGGCACATTCCATTTTGCAGTATCTGGAACAACTCAACAAGGAAGATAAAGTCACGGTGATCTGCAGCCTGCATTACCTTGACTTGATCCAGCGTTATGCCACCCGGGTGATCGGTTTGAAAGACGGGGTCAAGGTGTTTGAAGGACTACCGAGTGAGATCAACCGCGTGAAATTCAAAGAAATTTACGGCGAAGAAGCTCAAGATATCCGCGCCGCCGCACTTGAATAAGAACATGAATCAGCCCAAAATCACCCCAAAATGGTTGTCGGTGGTCTTCTCTGTCATCCTGCCTGGTCTTGGACAGATCTTTCAACGCCGCTTTAGAGCAGGAATTTATATCTTAATAGCGTTTGCAACATCCGCCGCTATCGTCATTTGGTATGGCAATTTCAGCGGTGGGGGAATCACCTCATGGCTGGTCATCCCGGTGTTGATCTGGTTGTGGAATATCTTCAACGTCGCATTCTTTCCAAAGGTGTCCTCGGTGATCATCCCCCTTGTGCTGTGGTTGATCCTGGCATACGGTGTGGGAGGTCAGGTAACCGAATTTGACATTCCCGCTCTCTTTGCCAATGCTGGCCGATCGCAAACCATGATCAACGAAATGTTTAATCTCGATTTCACACAGCCGCGTACCGAAAAACGCACTGGGTTCTCGACCATTGAGTCACCTTGCTCATCAGAACCCCCTGCACCCAGGCGTACCACGGGTGATGTCGAAGTGACCATTGTTCAACCTTGCTCCAATGTGGGAGGTGTCATTACCATCATTGGCACTGGATTCTGGCCGAACCAGGCTGTTGAATTTGCCTGGAAAAACCCGATCGGCGGACAGGCAATGAATGCCTCTGCCACGGCAGATGCTACCGGTAAGGTGGAACTGAACTGGCAGGTATTGCCGATCGTTCACTCCACTGCGCCGGACCCCAGTGTACCGCAAATCCATCGCATCGAACTCATCCAGCAGCGACCCATCGGTGGCATTGAGCTTTCAGCCACGGGCGGATATATTCTACAGGGCATGAGCGAAACACTGGGTCTTGCATTTCTTTCCACGATTGTAGGAGCGCTTCTTGCCATCCCACTTGGGTTCCTGGCGGCGCGCAATCTGATGACCGGATCCCCCTTTGGAACAGTGGTCTACCTGGTGGTACGTACCTTGCTCAACATCACCCGCTCAATTGAAGCTTTGATCCTCGCGATCATTTTCGTGATCATCGTTGGACTCGGTCCATTCCCGGGCATGATCGCTCTGACCGTGCATACCACTGCTGCCCTTGGAAAACTGTACTCTGAAGTCATCGAAGGTATTGATCCCGGTCCCATTGAAGCCATCAGAGCCACCGGTGCAAATTGGATCCAGATGGTGCGGTATTCAGTCATTCCACAGGTAGTGCCATCCTTTACCGCGCTCACTATCTACCGTTGGGATATCAATGTTCGTTCATCAACAATCATCGGTTTTGTAGGAGGTGGAGGAATCGGCTTTTTCCTCTGGCAGTGGATCATACTGCAAGATTTCCGGGCAGTCGGCTCTTCCTTCGTTGCGATAGCCGTGGTGGTGATCATACTCGACTTCGTCAGCGCACGTATTCGGGAACGGTTGGTGTAAAATGAGCCGAATCAAATCCATACTCAAATTCCTTTGGAAAGCCTTGCTGCCAGTCGCCCTGATTGGATTGCTCATTTTCAGCATTCGTGTCACCCAACCTGACCTGGGGAAGCTGGTGGCTTCTGCTCCCAAAGCAAGGGACATTCTCTCGCAGCTCCTGAGCCCACAGTTGATTTCCCGGGAATCTGACAAGATCACCGTTTCTCAGGTCCTTCCCGTTCCTTGCGGAAGTGTTCCCAACCCGGAAATACCAACCACGGGTGCCAG
>DNOU01000126.1 GCA_003501835.1 Anaerolineaceae bacterium
CGCAAAGTTTGCCAATCGATATTCAGGATGGTTGGCAGCAGAAAATTCCAGCAGCAGGGCAAATTTGTGAACCAGGGCGAGGTCAGCCGGGGCGGTAAAAAGGTACTGCCCGATGGTCAGAATGAGTTGATCCACTGGCAGCGAGGAGGCTGCATGAAAGCGGATCATCTTTTGCTGAAAATCGAAGAGAATTTCGTTTTCTGATGGCGAGAGGTTGGATATCTTCAACAGGGCGTTTGGATCGGGCAAACCTGAAGGATAAAAGAAGTCTTCAATGCGCACCACCTTTTGTAAGGCAGATGCGAGCCGGTCAACCTGTTGCCTGGCTTCCGTATTGCCTTCTGCAGGGGCGTAGATTTCTTGAAATGCTTTGACGCACTTGCTGTTATTCGAAGGATCAGCCAGCGAAAGAAGCAGTTTTTCGAGGATGCGGGCGGTCTTGCGGGTAGATTGGCTGCTCTTTAGCATTTCAACCACCTTGATGCCGGCATGGTTGAGCTGCTCAACCACTTTTTCGCCATGTTTACCAATGGGTACCAACACCGCAACTGTTTTTTCCTGGTTGACAGGCAGCCAGGACTTCAGGGATTGGATCACCAACTCAATTTCACGATCTGACTTCACGCCGGCGGCATGAATGTAAATCGCGTTGGGCTGATCAGGTGGGTTGGGTTGGGGGTCACCGGGTGGGGCAGGTTCAATGAAGGGACTCGCCAATGATGTGCGCAGTTTCTCCACCGGATGCTCCTCTTTCGTCCAGCGGATGAGATCGTTGGCCAGGCGGATGATGCTCATATTGGAACGCCCTGAATTGGGAAGATCATGCCGGGTCACTCCAGGGGTATCCAGGAAGTTTTTCAAGTATTTGGGATTCGCAGTGGTGAAGGTTTCATAAATTGCCTGATTTGGGTCACCCACACGTACCCAGTTGCCATCTGGACCTACGAGAAGATTGAGGATCTCTTCCTGCAATTTTGACGAGTCCTGGGATTCATCCTCCAGAATGTATTTCCAACGGTACCTTAAACGCTGCAAATACTCGGGATCCTCGGTCAAAACACGATACGCCAGGCGGATAAGGTCATTGAAGTCCACAGCGTTGCGGAACCTTAAACCCCGCTGATACTGCGTATAGACATCAGATGCCAGCAACAGCAGGGGATCAACGATATTCTTCTGCTCATTCAACATGTTAATCTGACCAGGCTCTGCACGGTAATCCTTAGCCTGGCTGATGAAATGAATACAAATGGATTCAATGAGCTCGACCCATTGTTTACGTGTCTGACTGGCACCGGGGGCATCCAGGTCAACGCTGACGTACATTTTGGTAAGCTCAGGATGTTCACGTAGAGCAGCAGCGGTGATCTCGGAAATCATCTTTGCCGATTCGCCTTCATCGACAATGCTAAATTGCTCAGAAACGCCTGCTTTTTCAGGTCGCTCGCGGATGATATCATGAGCCAGTCCGTGCAGGGTGCGTACTCGGTAGCCGACATTTTCGAGCAAGCCGGCTTCTTTGACAAATCCGGCGATGCGGCTGCTGAAGTTATCCACCGCGGAGTTGACAAGGGTGACGATGAGCACCTCCTGGTCAGGATTGAGGCAGTCGTCGAGGATCAACTGCGCAGCCAGCCCGGAAAGGGTATGCGTCTTTCCGCTACCCGGAACAGCCGAGACGCCCATGCGTCCAGCACGATATTCGAGGATTTTTGCCTGGTTGGGACGGGGATTAAACATGCTCATCCCCAGGTGAACGGACGAGTAATTTCCGGAGAGATTGCACAGCTCTTACAAGTTCACCGCGTTCTTCATTGCCTTGCTCATTCATTCCGGATATTTCCAGAAAAACACCATCCCTGCAGCGGTGAAGCAAACCCGAGACAAGATGTTCCAGATTCTCCTGATTTACAGCAAATTCAAAGGCTTCCGTCCATTTGTCGTCGGGTTTCCATTGACGGTTAAGGACGAAAGGTTGGGTGAGAGGTTGATCGAGGCGGCTCCACCACCCATGCGAACCGATATCCAACCAAAATTGGTAGCGGACAGGTTGATTGCTCATGAGGAAGGTGAAGGCGGGAGAGATCAGCACCGCATTGTTTTCGAGCTGCTGCTTCCAGCCGACGATGGATTGTGCAGCGATCAACCCGTTTTCAAGCAATGTCAGGTACTCTTTTCCAACGGGTACCTGCAGGGGGATGTTTTCAGCCATGATGGATTGCCTGAACTTGCGGGCCGATTCCACCAGGCGAGCGGTGACAGAGGCGGCCTCAAGGTTTTGATACAATTTTGATCCAGGTTGTGAAAGCACCTCTCCGAATATCCTGCTCAGGAAGATATCCAGTTCATTGACCGGGTTTGCCCGAAATTCAACCATCCAGTTCCGCAGTTGGGAGTACTTTTCACCCAGGGCAAAGGTAATACGGGTCTGCATTTCAGCAACCAGACTTGAGAATGGAGCAAAGGGTCCTTCCGGTTTACCGGGTTGATACAGAGTCTGTGCAATCAAATTGGCACGGACAAGGTCAGCACCTTCCAGGAGCTGGGCGAATGCCTGGCAGACATCCTCCCTGCCAGGCTGCAAATGCCAGGCAGGATAAGCAAGCCTGGCAAGGCAGAGCAAGGCACGGACGACAGGCTCATCCTTGAGACTGCGGGAAGGACGAAAGGTTTTGGCAGGTATGCCAGCCCGGGTAAACCGCTCGACCAGCGAAAAACGCAGAGAATCACTGAGGAAGGGGGAAAGTACACAAATTTCATCTGGTCGTACCCCGTTTTGTAAGAGCTGCCCTGCCTGTTGGACTGTCCAGTCAAGCATTTCCGGGTAAAAGCGAAAGGATTGCACATCAAATGCATCCTTCCAACTGTGAACATTGGAATCCGACGGGCCCCTTTCCCGCAGACTGCGGGTGATTTCGAGGCGGAATTGGTCCACTTGAGTGCCTGCCACCAGCGATCCTTTGAAAATCATCTTTTCGGGAAGGGTTTCAGCCAATTCCTGAGCAGATCTGGGATCAGCACCCAGGAATGAGCGATACCCGCCTCCATCATCCTGGATGAGCAATGCAGAGTCCAACCTGGGGAGCCAATCCGCAATCAGGTCATGAGCTACCGGCACATCCTCTTCAATGTTGTCGTAGATCAAATGGCGGTAATTTTTTACCAGATATTCACGGCAAAGCAAAGTATTCCAAAGCTGTTTCGTGAACAATTCAAACTGAAGAGAGAAATCGAGAAGGTTGTTTTGCAGGCAATATTCCCGGAAGCGGAGTGCGCATTCCTGGGCTTGATCGTACACCAGCCATTGGGTTTTCGAGCCTACCCAGGCGTTTTTGAGACGATCCCCGATTTGCCCTAGAGGGAAGCCGACCACTGCTGACTTGTTGAGATTGTCCAGAATTTGACTGTAAAGGCGGTTGGGGTCCAGGGTGATATTTTCAAAATATCCGCGCTGCAAGTAGGGTTGAACCACCCGTGCCATGAAGTATTGTGCAGATTCCAGGGTGAGGAATTGCGGGGATTGGTTGGGATGCCCGAACTGGTTTGTTTTGGCAATCATTGGCCAAAAGAGGGCGATCATGCGCTGTGCCATCCCTCCCAGGGTGAGGACAGTGGGTTGACCCCCTGCGGGAAATTCGGGATCCTGGATGGCTTTCGCATAGGGTATTCCCAGGCTCCTTTGCGGCACCAGAACAAGGATGGAGCGGGCAGGTATGCCGTTTCCCGCCATTTGAAGCATTCGGGCAACACCGGCAGTTGTCTTTCCACTACTGGCAGGACCGGTAATGTAAACCTTGTCGGAAAAGGGACTTTCAAGCAAAGTCCGCTGCTGCTGAGTGAGCTTGGGAGGATTCACAGATCTGTCCAGGGTTGTCAATCGTAGGGAATGCCGGCAATACTGTGAAGCACAGCCCGGGTGAGCAAAGCATCAGCCGCCGAGCGGTGTGCATTGGGCAGTGGAATTTGAAAGAAGCTGCCTGCTTCTTCAAGTTTGAAATACCTCATGGATCTTCTGATGGGATCCCACACCCCTCTGTAGTCCGAATAGAGCAACAAGACATCCAGCATATTCAAGTTTTCACGCCATGGCAGACGGTATCGTAAATGGGTTTGCTGTATCATTCTTAGATCAAAAGGTGCATTGTAGGCAGCGATTGTCCGTCCGTAAAGGATTTCTCGGATCTGAGGCCAGAGAACAGGCCAGGTAGGCGCTGTGCGGATCATCTCGTCATTGATGCCGTGAATCCGTTGGGCATCCAGGGGAATCGCTTGGGTGGGTTTGACCAGTGTATTCAGCAGAAGCCTGCCGTCGAAGTCCACGATCGAGATCTCGATCACTTCGGCAGTCCGATCCAATCCGGTCGTTTCCGTATCAATGTAGATCGGTTTTTCATAAATCTTTGCCTGAGCCAGCCGGATGGCGTTGAGACGTGAGGGCGGTGTTGAATCCATTATGAGAACTCCAAGATCAAGGTTGATCCCACTCTCTGATCACTTCCACTTTGAAAGTGAAGTTGGGGGTTTCAGTGGCATTCACAAAAACTCCAAAGTGCCCCCGGTCGACGAGGGAATCATTTGTCACTGTCTTTACGAGCACCCCATTAACATAAATGGAGAACTGCTGATCAGCAACCATCACACCCAGGCGGTTGGTTTGATCCTTGCCGGTCAATGCCGAGGGGGCAAAGGTCCAATCCAACAGAGTGTGACTCTTTGACCCATCAAACCAGTCCATGAAGACCTGACCCTTGCAGGATAACCCGACATAGTATCCAATCCCATCATTATACTGTGGAGCGCGGAACATGATGCCGTAATGATCGGTTCCCGCACAGGAAATGGTGGTGAATGTCCCTTCAAGGTAGAGATTGCGGGCAAAGGGGTAAGTCAGACGCCAGCGCCGGCCGTGTTGGATTGCCAGGCTTCTGAACAGCATGGATCCATCTTCGACCGAGATCTGGATGGCGCCGTCCTGGTAGGGCGTTTTAAGCCCGAAAGCACTCCCCGATGTAAAGGTGTCTTCAAATGTAGGATTACCCAGGGTCAGAACGGGATCATTGGGTGGNNTGGAGAAGGGATGGGAGTCAGTGTGGATGGAAGAGTCGGCCAGGCTGTGAGTGTTTGCGCCACATTTGTAGCCAGTGTTTGAGCATCCGGACTCGAAGTAGAGAGCGGAAGATTACAGGATGCCAGAAGAATCATTCCTAACAGGGCAACAGGGATCAGTTTTCGCATGAATAATCTCCTTTTGCACTACCTTGATTAATTATATAGCCTATTCACCGATGTCGGAATGAACAGCAGATCCTTTTCGACCGCTACCATGTGCAGCCTGTTTGAGCAG
>DNOU01000212.1 GCA_003501835.1 Anaerolineaceae bacterium
GACAGGCGATCATCAAAGCAGCCTGTCGGTCTTTGAAGGAAGTGGTGGGTCCCTGCCTTTCATCCTTGATGAAGAGATTGGGAAGTCCAAGCATCATCCCCAAATTTCTGGCGCGAATGAGTGGTGTGCCACCTTCGCCCATTGCCAGGTCACGGTTTACCTGCTGAATGGGGAGGAGTTCACGGTACCGCCAGAGATCAAAAGGACGGGATGCAATCTGTCTTTGAAACATTTTTGCCAGGGCAGGATAGTTATAACGAGCTTCCCTCCATTCACTGCCACACCTGGGGCACTGGGGAGATTTAATATCATAGGGTGCTTTATGTCCGCAATCGATGCATTCTGCATAGTAAAAAAGAGGCATGGTTTAATTTGTCCTAGCGTACTGATAAAGTTTTATAGTTCTTCAGTGCCGATTCCAGTTCATTCAACAGGTCCTTTTCCTTCAAGATGCTCTTGGAGATCAATTTTGGACCCATGGCTGCCAGTTCATTCTGTTGCTCTTTTGTAAGATCAGCGCCCGTCAGCAGGATCACCGGAATGCGCTCCAGCCGTTTGTCAATCCGCAAATACTCGAGAAATTCCAACCCATTCATCCCATCCATGAAAAGGTCCAGCAGAATGATATCAGGCGTCATGTGCTTGAGTATTTCCAATCCCGCCTCTCCGCTCGCAGCCGGAGTCACGTGGAATTGACCATTCTGTTCAATCATCTTTTGGATCATGCGTTGATCATCTTCACTGTCGTCGATGAGCAGCACTTCGCGGAAGGTATGATCACGATCCAATCGCATGATGGCATTTGCCAGGTCATCTGCAGCAAAGGGTTTGACCAGGTAATCTGCAGCTCCCATCCGATAGCCCTTTTCCTCTTCCTCGAGAATGGAACAAACGAGAATGGGGATGTTGCGGGTCTGTTCATTTTCCTTCAGTTCATTGATCAGTTGCCAGCCATCTTTCTGCGGCATCATGATATCCAACGTAATGGCAAATGGTTTTAGCTCAATGGCTTTTGCTACCACCTGCTCAGGGTCAGTCAGAGGGATGACCTTGTAACCGTTTGGTTCGAGGAAACGCTGATAAAGTTCAATCACTTCAGGATCATCATCAATGGAGAGAACCACATTTTCGCCGAATTTCAGTTGGTTTTGATCGACACGCTTGTCTTCAGGTAACGGCAGAGTGAAGTAGAACACTGAGCCCTTGCCAATTTCACTGCTTAGCAATCCGATTTGACCGCCGTGCATTTCAATCAACGATCGGCAAATGGAAAGTCCCAGTCCGGTACCGCCGGTTTTCCGCGTTGGCGAATCATCCACCTGCGAAAAACGCTGGAAGAGCTTTCCCTGGTCCTCGGGAGCAATCCCCATGCCAGTATCGGCAACCGTGACCATGACTTCCTTCTTGCTGAATGGATTCTCGCTAATCCTGGCTTCAATGGTAATTGTGCCCTCTTCGGTAAATTTGACGGCATTTGAAATCAGGTTAATCAGAACCTGGCTGATACGGGTTTCATCAATCATCAGTCTGGGAATGTTGGCGTCAACATTTCGAATAACTTCAATATCTTTTTCCCTTACAAGACCGGCGGTGCTGGAGATCACACTATTCACAACATCAGCGAGATTGACCGATTCAAGCTGCAATTCCATCTTGCCTGCATCGATCTTCGAGAGATCGAGGATCTCGTTGATCATGGAAAGCAGATGCATACCTGATTTGTAAATGGCGTTGATATCCTGTTCCTGAACTTCATTGATCGGACCATCAATCCCTTTCAGGATCACCCGGGAGAAACCGATGACTGAGTTCAAAGGAGTACGTAATTCATGGCTCATGTTGGCGAGGAATTGGCTCTTCACGCGGTCCAACTCCTGCATTTCAGAAACCGCTTCCTGGCTCATCTCATAGGCTCTTGCATTTTCAATGGCTACTGCGATCTGGTCAGAAAGGATTTGCAGCACACTCAACTCATCCTGCGTGAAAGCAGAGACGCGTTTTGACTGTACGTCCAATGCGCCAATAACATTTCCACCAATCTTGAGGGGAATTGCCATCTCGGATTGCGTGTCTGGGAGAAGGGAATTGGGGTAGTAAATGGAGCTTTTACGGACATCATTGACCACCACGGGATTCCCAGATGCCGTGCAATTGCCGATAATGGACTTCGAGCCTACAGCAAGTTGATGGCCGTTTCTCTTTAGCTCTTCACCAGCTTTGCCAGTGGATTCCTTGATCTGTGCATACGTACCGGTGGGATCCAAAAGGAAAATCGAGCAGTGGTAGAAACCGAAGCGGTCTTTGAGCAGATTGACGATCCGCGAGAGGAGGGTGTCAAGTGAGAGGGTGCTGGTGGTATCGCGTGCAATTTCTGCAGCCGCCTGCAGTTCCAATGCACGGCGCTGAGCTTCGTTCAAAAGGCGCTGCCGCTCTATGGCCACTGTGATGCTGTTTCCGACAACCTGAAGCAGGTGCAATTCTTCAGAACGGATGTCCGAGGGTTTGGTGGAACCGGAGGCAAGTAATCCAATGGTTGCTCCACCCGCCTGCAGGGGGACAAAACAACCACTGATAAACCCAAGTCGGGCAATGATTCTTTGATTCGCTGCCGGAATGGCAGACTTGCCGAGGTCGCTGTAAACGAAGGGTTCATTACGATCGAAATCGATGAAATTCAAAACTTCAAAGGGCACCCTTTCGTTGGATTTGTAATATTTTCCCTGCGAAGTGTAAGCTCCGACGACTTCAAGATCACCCGTGCGAGATTGATTTCGTGTCTGGGTGACGAACAACAGGAGTTGATCAGCATTTTTGGGCATGACAGTTTCACCCACCAGGCGTGTTAGATCATGCAAGTCCTTCGCCTGGGTAATACCATTTGAGATCCTGTATAGAAGCTCTGTTTCTGAAAGGGCTGCCTGAGTCTGCTCAAAGAGTTGCAGGTTCTCGACTGCTGTTGTCAATTGCGACACCAAAGGAGGAAATGTTCGGACCTGCAGATCAGTGAACTGGTCTGGCAGGATTGACTGGAGCAGGAGGACACCTATTTGACGGGTGGTGGAACGCAATGGTAAAACCGCCATCGAATGTACGTTTTGATGTTTGAGAATTTCCCGAACTGAAGGATCAAGATCAGATCTGGCAATATCGTTATAAAAAGATGCATCTTCACGGATAAAAATAGGTTCATAGAGTGTACGCAGATATTCGGTACCTACCGGCGGCGGGGGAGATCCTGTGCCATTATGGTAATTGGCGGCGACACTCATCTGTTCAAGCTGTCCATCTGCGCTATTGGCAAACATTACCAGCACCCCCCGGTTGATTTGCCGGGAGGTTTCGGCTGAGAGCACAGCAGCAATCATTTCGGGCATTGAATTGGCGAGTGCCAGCTTGTGCGAGGCTGAATAGAGATTTCCTGTCTCAGCCAGTGAGACTTCCAATTGTGATAGGAGCTCCTCGCGGATGATGGTATTGGAGTACGCATCCGAAGCAATGCGGAGGATGGCTATCTCATCAGGTGTCCAGTGGTGAGCCTCGGTGTGGTTTTCGAAGGCGATGAATCCT
>DNOU01000187.1:0-4832 GCA_003501835.1 Anaerolineaceae bacterium
ATCGATCAGAGAATCTGTGAGGAACTGGGCATCCAGGTGCGTAACACACCCAACGCTTTCACCCTGCCAGTGGCTGATTCGGTGATGGGTTACATCCTGGCTTTTGCGCGCAGGCAGGTGTGGATGGACCGGGCGGTCAAAGCCGGTACCTGGCAGAAAATTCCCGGAAAATCACTGTCTGAATGCACCCTGGGCGTGATCGGGGTCGGAAACGTGGGCAAGGCAGTTTTACGACGGGCGCATGCCTTTGGCATGACGCTGCTGGGAAATGATATTGCCCCTGTGGCGACCGATTTTGTCGCCGAACTCAAGGTGGAAATGACCAGCCTCAAGGATTTGCTCAACCGGGCGGATTTTGTCAGCGTCAATTGCGACCTCAACCCCACCAGCTGGCATCTGATCAATGCCGCCACGCTAAGAGAGATGAGATCTGACGCGGTGCTGGTCAATACCGCACGCGGACCGGTGGTGGATGAGCCCGCACTGATCGAAGCACTCAAAGCTGGAACCATTGCTGGAGCAGGGTTGGATGTTTTTGAAATCGAACCCTTGCCCGAGGATTCCCCCCTTAAGAAGATGGATCATGTCATGCTCGCGCCGCACAATTCCAATTCAAGCCCGGCCGCCTGGGAAAGGGTTCACTGGAACACCATCCGCAATCTTTTGCTCGGGCTGGACATCCCGATAGACGATTTTGAATCCCTGAAAACAAGGGTCTGAAAGAGGCTTTGATGAGTGCTGAGAAGAGAGTGGTGTTGGTCACCGGCTCGGCGGGGGGAATTGGTCGGGCAGTGGTGAACCTGTTTGCAGGGAAGGGATGGATCGTGATCGGGGTGGATCGCAATCCATTCGGGGCAGGGTTCCCGGAAAACGGTTTGTTCATCCAAAATGATATTTCCAAAGCCGATGAAATGGCGGAGATCTACCGCAAGGTGGAGAAATTCAGCCCGGTGCTGCATGCCGTGGTCAACAACGCCGGTATGCAAATCTCCAAGCCGATCATTGAAACCACGGTCGAAGAATGGGATCTGACCATTGCCACCAACCTGCGGCCTGCCTTCATCGGAGCACGTTATGCCCATCCGCTGCTGGTCAAGGCGGGCAAAAGCGCCATCGTCAATGTTTCCTCCGTGCATGCCATCCAGACATCTGCCAGCATCGCTGCCTACGCTGCCAGCAAGGGGGGTATCCTGGCACTGACGCGGGCCATGGCGATTGAATTTGCGAAGGACAACATTCGGGTGAATGCCGTATTGCCAGGCGCAGTGGACACGCCCATGCTGCGCAGCGGAATGGATCGCGGTCACGTGAGCGGTCCGACGATCACCGAACGCCTTGACAACCTGGCGCGCAAGACCGTCAACGGACGCATCGGCACCCCTGGGGAAATTGCCAACGCCATTTACTTCCTGGCGGATTCCGATCAATCCTCCTTCATGACCGGACAGGCGCTGGTGGTGGACGGTGGTGCCACAGCAAGGTTGAGCACAGAATGACGGATCGCGGAAAGTTATTGAATTCCATTCCGGCACCCGCGGCAAATGCGATGCGCAATGTCCGCGATACTGTAAAACTGGCTGCTGCCTGGCCGCAGGTCACCTTCCATCCCTGGAGGCGGGAATCCATTCGCAGGCTCAATGCGCTGCGCAACACGCACCCAGGAGAGCGCTGCTTCATCATCGGCAACGGACCCAGCCTGAATCATACCGATCTCAGCAAGCTGCGCGGTGAATTTACCATTGGCATGAACCGCTTTTATACGGCATTTGCCGATCTTGGCTTTACCACTTCGATCCTGCTCACGGTGAACGACCTGGTGATCGAGCAATGCGCCGCGGATCTGCGTGTGCTGCCCATCCCCACGTTTGTTTCATGGCGCGGTCGCAAATGGATCAAACCCGCCGCGAACCTGTGCTATCTCTATACCTCGTACGACCTTCCCCGTTTCAGTGGCAATGCTGCCGGAAGGCTATGGGAGGGTGCCACGGTCACATTTGTGGCAATGCAGCTGGCATACCACATGGGCTTCAAAGAGGTGGTGTTGATCGGTGTTGATCACAGCTTCGCCACCCAGGGAAAACCCAATACCACGGTCACCTCTCAGGGGGATGACCCCAACCACTTCAACCCCGGCTACTTTGGCAAGGGATTCCGCTGGCAGCTGCCCGACCTGGAAACCTCGGAGATCGCTTACACCATGGCACGCGAAGCCTACCGCAGGGAAGGACGCGAGATCATCGACGCCACCGTGGGCGGCAAGCTCACAGTCTTCCCGAAAGTGGATTACGAATCACTCTTCAAATGATCCTTTCAGAAAACCCCCTTGTCAGCATCATCACACCCAGCTATCAGCAGGCGGTCTTTCTGGAACAAACCATGCGTTCGGTGCTGGATCAGGACTATCCCAACATTGAATATCTTGTGGTGGATGGCGGTTCCACAGACGGCAGCCTGGAAATCATCCAGAAATATACCCACAGGTTGGCATGGTGGGTGAGCGAGCGCGATAATGGTCAGGCGGAAGCCATCAACAAAGGTGTGGCAAGAGCCCGGGGTGAGATCATTGCCTGGCTCAACTCAGACGATCTCTACCTGCCCGGAGCGGTGTCAGNNCACGATCGTGTGCTCAATGAATTGCACTACGGGAACTGGGGATTGCGTGATTTGATGACCTTCCACATTATCGGTCAACCGGCCGTATTCATGAGGCGATCCGCCCTCCCGCCAGACGGATTTCTCGATCCATCCTATCATTTCCTGCTGGACCATCAACTCTGGCTGCGTATCGCCAGTGATCATCCCGTTCGGTATGTCCCCCGCTTCTGGGCGGCAGCGCATTATCACGAAGGAGCCAAAAACAAAGCCCAGGCTTCGAAATTTGGAGCTGAGGCGTTGCGGTTGGCGGACTGGATGAGTACCTCGCCCCGTTTTGCCGGCATGTTTCCAATTTACCGGAGGGAAATCCTCGCCGGAGCAGAACGGATCAATGGATTCTACCTCCTGGACGCTGAGCGCTTCACGGATGCATTCAAAGCCTACATGAAGGCATTCTTTCTCAATCCCAAAACGGTACTTCCCGAGTGGTACCGGGTGGGATATGCCCTGCTGGCACCCCTGGGGCTGAAGGGTCTGAAAAAACGCCGCCTTGAGAATCGAGCCAGGCGGCTGAACCCGGAGTCAAACAGGGAGGGGAACCGTTGATGGAATCCCCTGCCACTTCTCAACGCTGGATGTCCCCCCCGCGCCTTTTCCAGATTGGGGTTGTGTTCTTGATCCTTTTGACTGGAACCTGGATCAGGACGCGCGACCTGGCAGCCGACCCATTGGATGTATCCCATTCGCAGCAGCTGATCTTCCTGCTGACTGCAAAAGCCTACCAGTCGCCAGCTCATGCCGATAACCCTGCACTCCCGTCAGGTGCCGATTTTGCCCTCATCACGCAGGATGCTCCTGTTATGCAATGGATTGATGGAAAGCTGGCAGCTCTTTTACAAAAGGACTTGATTTCTGTGGCAAGGGGCATTTCCAATGCAGGATGGATGCTTGCCAGCCTGCTGCTTTATTTGCTGGTACGGCGCATCACCAAACCATTCATTGCCCTGGCTGTTTTGGTGTTGATGATATTCCTGCCATTTTCCATCCAGTTCAGCCGCGTGGTCCTTCCCGGCTCATGGGCGATGGTCTTTGCCATCCTCGCTCTCTGGCAGCTCTGGCGGTGGACTGACCAAGATTCCTGGAGCGCGGTCCTTGCCGGTGGTCTCCTGGGTTCCGTTGCGATAATGCTCCAATCCCAGTGGTTGTACATCCTCGCGGGCGGATTGTTTGCCGCCTGGTGGAGCACCCGGAAAAAGCATCAGAATGCACTGGCACAAACCCTGTTCATGGGAGCCCTTTGGATTGCTCCGCGCCTGATTTATGCTCTTTCGATGCACCCGGCAGCGGGCCTTTCCGCCTTCCTTGGATTGGAGGATCTCTCATTTGGGATCTCCTCACTCAGACAGCTCGTGCGGCTGGAACTTCGCCTGGAAAGTATCATCGGGGTGTTGGGCCTGGGTTTGGTGCTGATTGGCATATTGTTTACTCCCCAGGGCACGCGTCGCAGCCTGCTCATCGGATTATGGGCTGGCTTCGGGATCATGTGCCTGCTTTCACTTAAGGCGATTTCAGATTCCATATACATACTTTATCCTGTCATCCTGCTTTCTTCCGTTACCTTCATCCCGCTTTTTGAGACCTTGCAGGATGCGATGGGAGAGAACCGGCTGCGTTCTTTCAACACAGTGATCCTGGTGGTGATCATGCTCATCGCTGCCGGGTTGGGGGGCATCGATGGACGACGGCTGGTCAAAGCAAACCCTGAACAAATCCCTGTGGATTTCTGGCGCAGCGCGGGTCAAAAAATGGGCAGCCAGGCAGTATTCCTCTCCAACACCAATTCGGTGACCCTTCCGCTGGCTTTTTACGGAGGGATCCAACCTGTCTGCATTGCTGCTTCTGGAAATTGCCTCAATCAAGTGGACTCATTGGCAGATCAGATGCCAGAAGCTGAACTCTACTTTGTTTTGTTCAAAACAGATCTGGATGAGGTGCTCGCTGCCAACAGCCGCCTGTCCTTGAGTGCGTATCATTGCGACCTGGGCAGTGGGGTAATGATGATCCCGCTGACTTCCGACCATCCTGCCTGTGACAATTCAGGTGGGTAAAGGTCTTGTGGTGGATATGACCGAAACCGACGATACGATCTTTTTCCTGCGCTATTCACGCAAACTGGAGGTTGGTCTCTTTGCGCTCCTCATGTTGCTGGGTGTGGGAGTGCGTTTGCTCGACCTGAC
>DNOU01000187.1:4861-5057 GCA_003501835.1 Anaerolineaceae bacterium
TGCGTACATTCGGGATCAATGCCGGGCATGGCGAGGCGATCATCGAACCTCCGATCATGGAAACGCTGACAGCCTATACCTACCGCCTGGCAGGAGGTGAGAATCTGGTCTTTCCCAGGCTCTATTCCATCCTGTTTTGGGTGCTCGGGGCGGGGGCGGTCTATCTGCTCGCAAAAATGTTCACCACGCGCAGCGG
>DNOU01000187.1:5062-10249 GCA_003501835.1 Anaerolineaceae bacterium
AGCCTGGTGTGCTGGGCACTGTACTTCCAATTCCGCTGGGATCAGCACGATACCTGGGTCAACGCACTCATGGCAGGGCTCTTCACCGGACTGGCAGTGCTGGTCAAGGCGATTGCGGCGTTTTATGTGGGGCTGCCAATCCTGGCCCTGGTGCTCAACAAGGGATTCCGCAACTGGGCGCGTAACCCCCGTGTTTGGGTAATGGCTTTTCTCTCACTTGCTCCTGGTGTGACCTACAACCTGATCAGCGTCACAGTTGGAGGAAATGCATCCGCCATTTTTGGAACGCGGTTTTTCCCCAACCTCTTCACCCAGGTGGAGTTCTATGCCGGTTGGGCGACACTCATCCGCGGTGCAGTGGGGTTTGGCGCTTTCTTAATGGCAATGACCGCCCTCCTGTTGATTCGCAACCGTTCTCAACGGGTTTTCTTTGGTGCCATGTGGCTGGGCTATATCCTTTTTGGTTTGACCGTGGCGTATCATATTTCCACCCACAATTATTACCAGCTTCCAGTATTTCCGATCGTTTCGCTGGGAGTGGGCATCTTCATGGGCGAACTGCTTCGCCGCCTTGAAACGAATCCTCCCGCCTGGTCGGTCAAAGCGTTGATCTGGATCCTTTTCTTCTTCCTGATTGCGGTGAATATCAACGAAGTCAGAGGTACCCTCTACGCTGAGAATTACCGCCCGGAAAAAACATTCTGGTCGCAGTTGGGTGAAAAATTGGGGCACAATTCGGCGGTCATCGCCCTGACGCAAGATTATGGCGGCAGGTTGAGCTACTTTGGCTTCATCAATCCCAGGATTTGGTCCACCACGGGTGATTTTCGCCTGAGCGCTCTTTCGGGCAGCACCGACCCTGATGTGATCCAGCTCATTCAAGAGAAAACCGCCGGCATGGATTACTTCCTCGTGACTGCCCTGGGCGACTTTGACGCCCAGCCGATGCTGAAGGAATATCTGTTCACACATTACGCCGTAGATACGGGTGATGGGTATTACATATTCGAGCTTCACAAGCCATTGATTCCTGGAAGCTGACCGGGCAGGAGAGGGTAACATTTCAATGACGTCAGGGGAGGAAAAAGGGGAACTGAAATTGGGACAAGACCCGCCGGAAAAGCTGCTGTTCTTTCGGAACACACAGGCGCTGCGTAGAATTCTGGTGTCTATAATCCTGCTTCTCGCCATTGGAGCACGCCTGGTGGACCTTTCCGATCCGCCCCTGGATTTTGCTGCCACCCGTCAATTGCGCTCCCTGATCATCACACGGGGATATTATGATGCCCTGGATGTGCCGTCCACACGGGCGATGGCACCGGAAGACCGCGAATTTGGTATCCGGGCTGCCGAGAGGGAAGTGGTGATCGAACCTACCCTCCTGGAGCATTTGACCGCCTATACCTATGCTCTGCTGGGGCGTGAGGATTTTCGCATTCCCCGCATCTGGTCGATCTTGTTCTGGGTCTTGGGCGGAATTCCGCTGTATCTGCTTGCTCGAAAGATCATTGGCGAGACGGGAGCTCTGGCAAGCCTGGCATTCTATGAATTTGTCCCATACGGGATTATCTCCAGCCGCGCGTTTCAACCGGATCCGCTGATGGTGGCGCTCATCTGCAGCGCGCTTTACCTTCAATTCCGCTGGTCTGAAAAAGAGGACCTTGTCTCTGCCATCCTCGCAGGGGTGTTCACCGGGCTGGCGGTGTTTGTCAAGGCCACAGCCGTTTTCTTTGTGGGTTTGCCCTTTCTCTGGCTGGTGTTCTCCAAGGGGGGTGTCAAACAGCTGCACAACTGGCGTGTGTATCTGATGGCTGCGCTGGCGTTGCTTCCAGCGATTGTTTTCACGCTCTGGAATGCCACCTTGGGAGGCAATGCTGGAGCGATTTTTGGTTTGCGCTTCTTTACATCGCTCTATCTTCAGCCGCACTGGTATCAAAGTTGGTTCATGACAGCCAAGTCGGTGGTGGGATACTTCCCGTTGTTCCTGGGGGTGCTGGCGATATTCCTGATTCGGGATGGAAAAATCCGAAACTGGTATGCCAGCTTATGGGCAGCTTATTTGCTGCTCGGGATTGTCTTCTCTTATCACATTTCCACCCATGATTATTACTCCATGCCACTGATCCCGATCACTGCCATTGGATTCGGTCTGGTGTTCTCCCTGCTTTTCGAGCGTCTTCTGGAAACCAATCCTGGCTGGCTGGCGAAGGTGATCGTGCTGGGCATCCTGACCTTTGCATCTGCCCTGTCATTGCTCAAAGCCCGTTCAGACCTGATTTCTTCAGATTACCGCTATGAGATCACTTACTGGAAGAACCTGGGTGACCGGCTCGGAAGAAACACAAAGGTGATTGCTCTCACGCATGATTATGGTTTCAGGCTTGAGTATTGGGGGTACGTCCTTCCATCTGTCTGGCAGACCACGGGTGATATCACGGTTGCCGACCTTTCTGGTCAGCAGCAATCACCTTTTATGCAGGAATTCACCGAGAAGACCAGGGGATACGATACCTTCCTGGTGACCCTGATCAATGATTTCAATTCGCAAAATGAATTGCACGACTATCTGAATGCCCATTACCCCGTTGAAGAAGGGGAGGGGTACCTGATTTTCGATCTTCAGAGTCCTCACTAAGCAATGAATGGATCCTCTAATGGCTGATCTTCCGCGTGTTTCAGTTGTGACCCCCTCGTTCAACCAGGCAGTTTTCCTGGAGCGTACGATCCTCTCGGTGCTTGAACAGGAGTATCCAAACCTGGAATATATCATCATTGATGGCGGTTCCACCGATGGGAGCGTTGAGATTATTCAAAAGTACGCCGACCGGCTGGCTTACTGGATCTCAGAGCCTGATCGCGGGCAGACGGATGCGATTAACAAAGGCTTCAGCCATGCCACGGGAGATATTCTGGCCTGGCTCAATTCGGATGATACTTACCTGCCGGGTGCTCTTGCAGGGGCGGCTTCCTTCCTGCAGCAAAATGGAAAGGTGGGCCTGGTCTATGGTGATATGAACTTCATCGACGAGCACGACCGGGTGATTGGCAAATTCAACGCCGCATTGACCGATCTCAAACGCCTGCGGCGGGGTTATATTCATGTCCCCCAGCCGGCAGCCTTCTTCCGGGCAGATCTTTGGCGGCAGGTGGGACCACTGGACCCCACTTTCTTCTTCGCCATGGATTATGACCTGTGGGTTCGCCTGGCGCAGAAGTCTGACTTCGCATATCTCAAAGGCGAGACCTGGGCGAATTTCAGGCTTCATTCAGGGGGCAAGACGGTCGTATCTGACGACCGCAACTGGCCGGAGTTGTTGCGCGTGCATTACCGGGATGGAGGTTCATTCTTTTCACCAATCGTTGCCAGGTACTGGCTGAGAAAGCTGCTTGCTCCGTATATCCGCTGGCGGCGGCGAAAGATGTTTGATCATCGGTGAATGACCACAGGTATTCTGGCAGTTAAACCAGGGCAGCTAAAGTAATTGACAGCTGCAAGCTGGCGGGTTTATGATATTGGAAAGTGATCAAAGAGGAGGTGTTAATGGTGGATCAAGCCTGGGAAGCACAGCAAATCATGTATTGTGAACGTACGTCCAGCGAGGTGCAGCTTGAGGTCAAAAAGCTCTACCCGCCTGAGGTTCTTGGTGTTCAACCTGCGAGGATCACCAGCCATCGCTGCTCCAATGGTCAGGAGTGCATGATGTTTGGTCAGGCGGGCTGCACCTGGTCGGGATCCAACCCGGATTTCGATCCATTCCGTGGTTGATTCAGCGACAATCAAAAATCCCCCTGCATGGTCAGGGGGATTTTCATGCTTGCGGAGGATCAGGAAATAACGCCCAGTTTTTTGCCGACCTTTTCGAAGGCAGCCAGTCCTTCTTCCAGGTCTTGCTGGGTGTGCGCTGCGGAGATCATCACCCGGATGCGGGCTTTGCCCTTGGGTACGGTGGGGAAACCCAGCGGCATGGCAAAAATGCCCTCTGCGAAGAGCTCGCGGGAGAAGCGCTGGGCAATCTCGGCTTCGCCGAGCATGATGGGGGTGATGGGAGTGACGCTGACGCCGGTGTCAAACCCCATGGCAGCCATTTCGCGCTTGAAGAAGCGCGCATTCTCCCACAACAAATCGACAAGATCAGTGGATTCCTCAAGAATATCAATTGCGGCGATGCAGGCAGCCACATCGGGCGGGGTGGCAGCTGAGGAGAACAGGAAGGGGCGTGCGCGCTGACGCAGCCACTCCACGATCTTTGCATTGCCAGCCACAACACCACCCATCACGCCAAATGCCTTCGACAGGGTGCCCACTTCCACATCCACACGTCCGTGCAGGTGAAAGTGATCCACAATTCCACGGCCGCCATGCCCGACCACGCCCTCTCCGTGTGCGTCATCCACCATCAGCATCAAGTCGTATTTTTCCGCAATATCGGCAAGCTTGTCCAGTGGAGCGAGATCGCCATCCATGCTGAACACGCCATCGGTGATGATCAATCCGCGCCGGTAGGTTCCGGCGGCTTCCTGGATGGTGCGTTCCAGGTCAGCAGGATTGGCGTGGGAGAAGCGGGTGTTCCGCGCTCCGGATAACCGGCAGCCGTCAATGATGCTGGCGTGATTNNCATCTGAGAAGATCACATCTTCCTTACCCACCAACGCGGGGATTGTCGCCAGATTTGCACAGAATCCAGATTGGAAGGTAATGGCAGCTTCCACACCCTTGAATTTGGCCAAACGTCTCTCCAGTTCGAGGTGCAGGTCCATGGTGCCGGCGATGCTGCGCACCGCGCCGGGTCCAATGCCGTATTTCAACAGTGACTCGCGGGCGGCAGATACCAGGCTGGGGTGGTTTGCCAGACCGAGATAGTTATTGGAGCAAAAATTGAGCACTTCCCTGCCGTCAACCGTCAGACGCGCACCCTGGGGGGAGCTTAAAGTACGGATATTGTTGTAAAGTCCGGCATCCTTGAGTGAAGACAGTTCCTCTGAAACCCAATCCAGTTTCTTTGCCATATTCACCTCGTCAAAAAGATTCCGCAGACGTAGTGCCCGCGGCTGCAAACAATACCTATTCGATTATACATCCAGACGGATTTCAGCCAGCCGCCCCATTTCTGCGAGGAGCTTCTCCAGTGTTTCTTCGTATCCAGGCTTGACGGTTGCTGCCAGCGGTGAGATCACTTCGCCGAGGCA
>DNOU01000130.1:0-1345 GCA_003501835.1 Anaerolineaceae bacterium
GGCTGAGAATTTATTCTTCCGTTATTTCGACGGTGAGAAGCTTTACCCCCGGATTTTGCGGGTGTTGTGGATCACGTTCGGGAATCGACATCAGCACATCCAGTCCTTTGATCACCTGACCAAACACGGAATGCTTGTGATCCAGCCAGGGGGTGGGCACATGGGTGATAAAAAACTGGCTGCCATTGGTATTTGGACCGGCATTCGCCATGGAAAGAACCCCGGGATTATTATGCTTCAGCGAAGAGTCAAATTCATCATTGAACTTATAACCTGGTCCGCCCGTGCCTGTACCAGTGGGGTCCCCGCCCTGCGCCATGAAATTGGCGATCACACGGTGAAAGATGGTATTGTCGTAAAAGCCTTCCCGCGCCAGGAACACAAAATTGTTGACCGTGCGCGGGGCTTTCGCTGCATACAGGCTGCAGACGATATCGCCCACGTCAGTTTTAAAGGTGGCGGTATATTTCGCAGTGGGATTGATCTTCATTTCAGGGGGTTTGGACCATTGTTTTGAAGTCATGAGCGTCCTTTCAAATCCACGATATAAATTGATTGTAACATATGCGTCTCATTCCGCTTTGACAGCGGGTTTGAATCTTTTCGCCAATTCCTGCCCCATCCAGACCATGATGAAGATGACCGTGCAGGTGAGCACAATGGCTGAACCAGAGGCGATATTGAGGTAATACGAAAAGTACAGACCGATGATTCCTGAAAAGGCAGCAATCAGGGAAGCAATCGCCATCATTCGGGGTAGCCGCCGGGTGAGCAGCGAGGCGGCTGCGGCGGGTGTCACCAGCAGGGCGACCATCAACGCCACCCCCACGGTTTGCAATGAAACGACAATGGCAACAGCGATGAGGGCGATGAGGGTGAACTCCAGCATGCGGTTGGGCAGGCGCAGGGTGGCGCCCAGGACGGGATCAAAGGAAAGCACCAGAAACTCCTTGTAAAAGAGGAAGATCACCAGCAAGATCAGGACACCAAAAATGGCAGTTCTCACCAGGTCGCCAGAACTGACGCCCAGCACATCTCCAAAAAGGAAGTGGGTCAGATCTGCTGTGTAATTGCGAACTGTGGAGATCAGGGCAATCCCCAGGGCAAACATGCCAGCAAAGATGATGCCGATCGCCGTGTCCTCTTTGATCTTGGAGGTGCGGGTGACAGCGCCAATCCCCAGCGCACTGACAAGGGCGGTAGCCATGGCCCACCAGAACACCGAGCTGCGCGAGCCGCCGCTCACAAGGTATCCCACTGCCACGCCGGGCAGGATGGCATGGGAGAGGGCATCACCCAGGAACGCCATGCCGCGCAGAATGATAAAGCAGCCCAAAACCGCGCA
>DNOU01000130.1:1357-2038 GCA_003501835.1 Anaerolineaceae bacterium
TCGCCGCAGCAGGTGTCGTCAAAGGCGGTGTGTTTTTCTGCCGAGGGCATCATCTGCAGTTTGCCTGAATAAGCATTTTGCAGGATCTCCTCGTGAAACACCTGATCTGGAATGCCAAATGCCACCAGCCGGTGATTCAGGATCAGTGCCTTGTCAAATCGTTCAGCAGCCATTTTCAAGTCATGTAAAGCCACCATGATCGTTACCTGATTTTTTTTCAGGTTTTCAAGAATGGTGAACAATTCCTCCTGGGAGGGGAGATCCAACCCGCTAAAGGGTTCGTCCAGCAGCATCAGTTCAGCCTGTTGCGCAAGCGCCTGGGCGATGAACATGCGCTGCTGCTGCCCGCCCGAAAGCTCGCTGATTTGCCGGTCCTGCAATTTATCCAGCTTGACCACTTCAAGAGCCTGTTGGACGATCGCGCGGTCAGTCTTCCCCGGCCAGCGCAGTAATCCCAATCTGCCTGTGCGACCCATCATGACCACATTGGCAACGCTGACCGGGAAGTTCCAATCCACCTGGCTGCGTTGGGGTATGTAGGCGATGCAAAGGTGCCCGTTGGGTTCGTGACCGGCGATACGGGCGACCCCGTCTGTAGGGGTAAGCAGCCCGGCAATCACCTTGAAAAGGGTGCTCTTGCCAGCTCCATTGGGACCGACCACAGCCAGACGATCTGCCTGG
>DNOU01000130.1:2059-7891 GCA_003501835.1 Anaerolineaceae bacterium
ATGGAAACTCTCATTTTGCTCCTGTCAATCCGTTAACGATAGCAGTGACGTTGTAACGCATGTAATCCTGGTAAGTGGGTGCCGGACCGCTGCTGGTAGTGAGTGAGCCGGTGTAGATCTGCACAAGCTTCACCCCGGTATCCTCTGCCACCCGCTCTGCCAGGGTTGAGCTGATATTCGCCCCCAGGAAGATGGCTGTGACATGCAGGCTGCGGATGGCATCCTCCAGCGCAGCCAGGTCTTGAGCTGAGGGTTCCGCTGTGGTGCTGTAAGAGGGGACGATGGCTCCCACCTGGTCAAAACCGTAACGGCTGGCAAAATAGCCAAAGATCAGGTGATCGGTGACGATCTTGCGCGATGACGGCGGGATGACGGCAACCTGCGTCTTGATCCATTCATCCAGCGAGGTGAGTGAATCGGTGGTTTGTTGCGCATTCAGGGCGTACTGGCTGGCATGCTGCGGATCGGCTTCGCTGAGCGCCTTTTCGATATTCTGGACCCAGACCTTCACATTCTCGGGGTCCACCCACACATGTGGATCGCCCCCGGATGAGGGAATGGGTTCATCCGGATGCTTGATATCACCGGTGAATTGCAGGGGAGTGATTCCGTCCGAAACCACGACGACATGTGCGCTCCCGCCGGCGTTTTGCACCAGCTTGTCCATGAATTGCTCAAGCCCCAATCCGCTCTCGAAGACAATGCTGGCATGGCTCACATTTGCCACGTCCTGGGGAGTGGGTTGGTACTGGTGTTCGTCAGTGCCGATGGGCACCAGTGTGGTGACCTGAACGAAATCGCCACCCACCTGGCGCACAATGTCTGCCACGATGCTGGTGGTTGCGGTCACCTTCAGCACCTGCGAATCAGAACCGGAGGCAGGTGTACTTGTACAGGATGCGATCAAAACTGCAAGAATGAAAAGCACAAGCAGTACACGCGGGAAACGGGTCAATTTGCACCGTCTTTCTGACCCTGGCATTCAGGGCAAATACCAAAAAACTGTAACATGTGATCGCTCACAGCAAAGCCAGTTTCCGATGCCACTTTGCTGGAGAGACTTTCAAAGTTGTCACCGCAGAAGGTGACCGTTCTACCGCACGAGGTACAAACCAGCAGGTGTTCATGACCATTTTGCTTGCGCATCACGGTATGGCAGCCATCTGCCTGGTGCACCCGCTGGATCAAGCCCAGCTGGTCCAGCTGATCGAGGGTGCGGTAGATGGTGACCAGACCCAGTGCGGGATCTTTCTTCCGGCAAATGGTAAAGAGGTCAACAGGTTCGAGCGCTTTTTGCGATTTCACCAATTCCTCAACGATGACCCGCCGTGCATGGGTGATGCGGTATCCGTTTGCCTGTAATTGTGACAACCACTCTTTGACCAGGGGATGTTCACTCATTTTGACCCGGCTCCTTATTGAAAAAGAATTTCAATACCGAATAAGTATACAAAATATTCCCCACTTCGTAAAGAGGTGGGGAAAGAATTACTTATTGTCCTGAACCAGGTCGTGAAGCCAGGGTGACGGTCACCGTCATCGGTTTTCCATCCCGCAGAATGGTCAGCTCCACTTTTTGACCGCTTTGGGTGTGCAGGAAGATGTAGGAAAGAAGATCATCAAAGTTCTTCACCTCCACCTTGTCTACAGCTGTGATCACATCACCGCCCACGCTCACATCGATGCCGTAAATGGTGACAGTGGTACTGCTGCCCTTCAACCCCGCCTTATCAGCAGGTCCGCCCTGGACCACCTCATTGATCAACACGCCCCTTTGCCCGGCATCCAGCTTCATGGCGGTTGCCAGATTGGAGGTCAGATCCTGCCCGGCAATCCCCAACCAGGCGTGATCCACCTTGCCGTTCTCGATCAGCTGATCAGCAATTGCCTTGACGATGGAACTGGGGATGGCATAGCCAACTCCTGAGTTGGTGCCGCTGGTGGTGGCGATGGCGGTATTGACACCGATCACCTCACCGGCAAGGTTTAGTAATGGACCGCCCGAATTACCCGGGTTGATGGCAGTATCCGTCTGGATCATGTCGGGGATGCTGAAATTTGGAGTATTGGATTGGAATTGTGACTGGTTTTGAGCGCCGTTGGTTTCCAGCATCCGCCCCAGCCCTGAAACAATGCCGGTGGACATGGAGCCCTGCAGCCCAAACGGGTTGCCAATGGCGACAGCGATCTCACCCACCTTCACTGTGGAAAAATCAGCCAATGAGAGGGGTTTGAGTTTGGAAAAATCACCTTCCACCTGGATCACTGCCAGATCGGCACCAGGATCAGTACCCACCAGTTTGGCGGAAGCCTGTGATCCATCAGAATACGTCACCACGATGTTGGAGGCGTTTTCAATGACGTGATTATTGGTCACGATGTGTCCGTTTGTGTCGTACACAAAGCCTGAACCTTCCACCACGGATGGGGTGGTCTGGGGATTCTGAAGTTCGGGGAATCCAGGGATGGTGAATCCCTGGGAAGAAGTGTTGCTGATCTCCTGGATCACCTGAATGTTGACCACCGAGGGATTGACGGCTTCATATACCTGCATGTAAGCCTGCTCGAGCGAATTGGCAGGTAGCAACGCAGAGGATGCTGCACTTGTCGGAGCCTGGGTCGCCGCCGCTACAACGGGTTGCTGGGTGGCTGCGGCAGGCGCAGCTGTACAGGCAGACAGAAAAGCCAATGCTATGATCAGAATAAATGGCATCAGAAAGGTTCTCTTCATCTTCTTTCCCTATATCCTTTCCCTTTAGTACTCAGTAAAGAACTCACTTTTTTCCTTTTGGCATGCTACAACAACCATGTTAGAAATGAATTAACCTTTTATTAGTAGCCATTAACCTGAAAGAGGCTGCCTCCATTCTCGATGGAAACAGCCTCTTTGAAATGGTTGAATGCGTTAATGGATATTGACGCTGCCTGAACCGCGGTTGGCAACCTTGATAAGGATCTTGTACGCAGCGGTGTCGTAATTGCTGGTCTGCCAGGTACCTGTGCCTTGAGCTGCGAAGGAGCCTCCGGCGTGTATCAGGTCGCTGGGAATGTTCAGTGAACCTGAGCCAGTATCGCTTACCTCAATTCTTACGGCAGCATTTGCAGGAAGATTAATATTCAACGAGCCGCTGCCGCTGTCGGTTTCAAGTGTCAGGTTCGTCCGGGAGGGCAGGGTGATATTGACAGAACCCGATCCGCTTTTGATGTGTGCCTGGAAGGGTGAGTTGGATGCGGGAAGAGTGAATTCGGAGCTTCCGGAACCCATGGATGCCTGGAGGGATTGCAGCTTGACTCCCGTAAGATCGGCATTGACCGACCCGCTGCCACCGTCCATCGTCAAATTGACCGGGATCTCGGATGTGATCCCCAGATCCCACTTAAGATTGAGCATCGAGAAGTCAAAAGAGATCCAACCGCTGCCATCCGACCTTTGCGAAAGCTGAACGGTTTTGGTATCTGTGCCACTGACGGTGTAATCAATGATCCCGGTATGACCAATTTCGGCATGGATGAGGTCTGTGCTATTGGTCAACGCATGAAGATCCACGTGTTGAGAGGAAAGGTAAAAAACAAAATTGGCATGGGTGGTCTTATCCAACGGGGTGGTAAAAGTTTCGACCTTCGCGTTGCCGGTATTGGCTGTGGTCCATCCCAATGCGGGACCGAACACCAGGAAGACAACCACCACACCGACCGTCAATATCCCGATCAGGGCCCCCGTCCACGGTTTATGGCGACCAAAGAGGAGATCGAGACCAATGACGATCAGAATGAGCGGCCACAAGCGCAACAGACTGTTGAGATCGATGGCAGCGATGACATTAAAATTGACCAGCAGCCAGACGATACCCACTCCGATTAAGAGGATGGGCCAGAAGAGCGATCGATGCCTGTTGGGTTTTTGCATGTCCTCACCTCGATTGCGAGAGTTAAAATCATATACGTGTGCAAAACTTGAAACGTTGCAACGGACAGCTTGGGCAAAAGATCGATCACTTATTCAATCTTGAGGTTGAAACGGAACCGGCAGTCTTCCTCGAACCACATGGGAAAATTGGTACCCCAGAGGTTGTTGAACAGGTTGAAATGTACTCCCCGCACAAGATCAGGTTGTGCGTTGTTGAAATCGAGCAGCGAAAGTTGTCCGGGTGCCACCAGGGGGGCATCCATGGATAGTATCGTAAAGCGGTTTTGAGTAAAGGTGAACCTCACCGTGCCGCTGGTAGCGTGCAGATGACGGTTGCCATTTTCCACCACCTGCAGAGGGTCGACCATCTCGCCAAGTTTTTCCAGCTCAAGTTTCGAATCCGCAGCAAAGAAGGGAACGAAACTGAACCAAAGTGCTTCGGGCATGCGGTTCGCCTGCTTATCAAACCATTGCAGGTCAATTTCAAGTTGGTCATTCGAGTTTGAGAAATGGTATTGCAGGTAAAAGTTCTCCGGGCATCCAAACTCAACAGCCGATTGGCCTTCTGCCATCAGGTGGAAAAGGACTTTTCCGGGTTGTGTGTAGGCAGCTTTTACAGTTGGCTGCCACATGCGGTTGACAGCATTGGCGTGTTCCAACCCGGGCTTGGTGAAATCTTCACGAGCCCAGTCATTGGTCTGCTCTTTGGGCAGGATGTATTGATGAAAGAAGCGTTCGTAATCATCGGCGGAAAAGGTTTGATACCTCAGCCAGCCCAGGGAATGATCCACGCCGCTCAAGGGTTGGACGACTGCCTCTTTCTGCCAGCCTGTGATCGCTCCGGTGTGCTCATCGAAGCGCACGATTTGCCCCTTCTGTCCCTCGAGCGTTGCCGAGCCGGGTTCGATGCGGGTCCAACCTTCCAGTGAGGGCTGATGGGGGCGAAGGCTTTCCAGTTGTGCGCAGGCTTCATCAGCCAGATCCGATTGATCGAGGGCGTCGACTGCCTGGTTAATGAGGTGGCGTTTTTCCACCCACGATGCCTCGAATTTTTGAAAGTTCGGTAAACAACGCCTGGAAGCGAAATCCTGCACATTGTAAGCTTCATGATCGCCCAGATAAGTTTTTTCATCCATTCCCCAGGTGTGCTCGGGGACGAGCATCAACTTGCGGTTGAAAGCCTGGTAGCGGGGGTCTCCCTGCTTCATCCTGCCATCCGACAGCCATTTGCTGCGAAGTCGCAGCAGCTCGCGAAAACGGGCTACTTTGACCGGATCGCTGCCCACGCCATGAATCCAGGTATCGCTGATCTCACCTGTCACCACCGGTAAGGAACTGCGTAACGCTTCGAGGGTTTGGGCAAAGGCATCCAAAGTTGAGGCAAACACGTGCGCACCAGGGTGCAGAATACGGACCTCGCGGTAAACATCCATTACCTGCGCGGCGGATTGTGGACCCAGGTTGTCAATGGTGTGTCCAAAGGCAATTGAATCCCGGCTGCCTTCAATGGTAAATGCACTGCCGTATCCACTTTCGTACATCACCACCAGGTCAGCACCTGAGGGATCCATCCAACGGAAGAGCGGAGGAACCGAAGGCACCGTGGAACCCGGGTTGACGCCGATGTGCAGGAAGCGCACTCCTGCTTCTGCAAGCAGTGGCACGATGCCCCGTGTATGACCCGGCACATCGGTCATTTTGGCAGCGATCGTGCGGGTGCCGAAACGCTTATCAAGCTCCTGCGACAGGCTGAGGCCAAAGCGGAAAAGGTCAGGATCTTCCAGTTCGGTGTGGGTGGTGAAGGGTATGGCATGCCACTTGATATCCCCTGCCAGGATGGCGTTTTCCATCTCCCGTCGTCCATCAGCATCAACCTGTTCGAGATATTCGTAGATCAGATAGGATCCCGTGGTCCAGATGAAACG
>DNOU01000130.1:7943-13380 GCA_003501835.1 Anaerolineaceae bacterium
TATCAATTGGAGAACCGGGGTGGGTCAGGGTATCAGAGTAGGTGAATTAGAGTACGAGCAAGATGGCCAATGCCGTCTCCGCTCCGAGGCTGATGACATTACTGCGGGTCAATGATTTGTCGAGCACCATGGAGAGGGTGCGGATGACTGCAATGGCGGCATAACAAATACCCAGCATGGTAAAGGTGACGTTGGAATTGAGAATGACAGCGGCACCGGCAAGTCCGAGGAAGGTGCCGCCCCTCACCGCTCGAATTTCGGTGATTCCACGGGGGCTGGTCGTTTCGAGACCGGTAAATCTTTTCAGCGCACCAGGTTTGACCATGGCATAAAGACCGAACCCAAGCGTGGCTGCCACAGCAATCCACTTGCTGATCTGCAACAGATTCATGATAGGCATTCCTTATATGGATTCATTATACAGAAGAATCATCGGGAACTCATGTCTGTCCGGGTGAAGGTTTTGATTTTTCAGCAGCAAGGCGGGTTTCAGGCACGAAGGATGATACCGGCAGTGCATGCAGCAGCATGCCCGCGCGACCCGGTCAGCCGGTGTGCAGCCCGAAATGGTCCGCCGTCCAACCGATGATCTCCACGTGTCCATCCGGGTAATGGACTTGATTCTGCCCGATTCGAGGATTCCTATAAAGTTCTAATACAAAGGGGTTGAATTAACCCTAAAATATGAGTAATATGATAATATAAGTCTTAATAAACCAATATAGTGAATGAAAGGCAAGCGAATGAACACCCTATTTCAACTTCCAGCGCTCAAGTTTGCATTTGATGCTCTGGAACCCGCCATCGATGCGAAGACCATGGAAATCCACCACGACAAGCATCATGCGGCTTATGTGAACAACCTGAATAAAGCCCTGGAAGCAGCACCTGAACTGTATGGCAGGTCCATTGAAGATATTTTGCGCAAAATCAACGAAGTGCCCGAATCCATTCGCGTTGCAGTACGCAACAATGGCGGAGGACATGCCAACCACACTCTTTTTTGGGAAGTGCTCAACCCCGGTGGTGCCAAATCACCTTCCGACGCGTTGATGAAGGAGCTTGAGAAGACCTTTGTCAGCTTCGACCAGTTCATGGACAAGTTCAGCACCGCTGCAGCCACCCGCTTCGGGTCAGGCTGGGCATGGCTGGTGGTGGACAATGACAAACGACTTCAGGTTTATTCAACAGCCAATCAGGATAGCCCATTGATGGACGGTCACCAGCCCATTCTTGGCCTGGATGTTTGGGAGCACGCTTACTATTTGAATTACCAGAACCGCAGACCAGATTACATCAAGGCATTCTGGCCGCTGGTGAACTGGTCTTACGTTGACCAGGAATATCTAAAGGCACGGTAACACGTTGGGAGCTTTCTGGATGAGACAGATGTGAATTCCAAGCACAGGTTTATCCACAACAGGGTGGAATCAGGATGACCAAAAGCAAGTATGGAATACCATTTTGTTGAACAATGAAGACTTCTCAATCTAAAACATCCCCCGGTCAACGGGGGATTTTTTCATTAATAAGAGGCTGTCCCAAAAGTAAGGGACAGCCTCCGTTCGTGGATCTATCCAAACCGTCCGGTGACGTAGTCCTCAGTCTGTTTGTGCTTGGGGTTGGTGAACAAAGAGGTCGTCTCGCCGAATTCCACCAGGGTGCCAGCGCGCTGTTCGTTCATCATCATGAATGCCGTGAAGCTGGAAACGCGGGCTGCCTGCTGCATATTGTGGGTGACGATGATAATGGTGTAGTTGGCTTTGATCCTCTGCATCAGCTCCTCGATTTTCAGTGTGGCAATGGGATCCAGAGAAGCCGCGGGTTCATCCATCAGCACCACATCGGGTTCCACAGCCAGCGCACGGGCAATGCACAACCTCTGCTGCTGCCCGCCTGAAAGTGCCATACCCGAATCGTTGAGCTTGTCCTTCACTTCATCCCACAGGGCAGCCTGCTTCAAGCTGGTCTCAACGATCTCATCCAATGTGCCGCGTTTTTTCACCCCATACAGGCGCGGACCGTAGGCGATATTGTCATAGATGCTCATGGGGAAGGGGTTGGGACGCTGGAAGACCATTCCGATGCGCCGGCGCAGTTCGACAACATCCGTACCGGGAGCGTAAAGATTTTCTCCGTCCAGAAAAACTGATCCTTCCACGTGCGCCCGGGGGATCAACTCGGTCATTCGATTGAGCGAGCGCAGAAGAGTGGATTTGCCGCACCCGGATGGTCCGATGATGGCAGTGATCTGATTTGCAGGGAAGGCAAGGGAGATTCCTTCCACCGCCTTGAACTTGTTGTAATAAATGGAAAGATCCTTGACTTCCATTTTGATTGGCAGCGTCGCCAGATCGTGTTCCTTGGGGAAAGTATACGGCGTTGAATGAACCGCAGAAGAGGCGTTCACCGCAGGGTTTGATGCAAAAGAGTTATTGATCAATGTGGTTTCCAATTTGTGTTCCTTCTACTGCCTGAGTCTCGCGGCGCGGGCTTCCACCCAAACCCGGGCCACAATGTTGATGGTCAATACCAGAATCACCAGTACGAAAGCCACCGCCCATGATTGGTTAATGCGGTCGATATTGGGATCCTGGCTGTACTTGTACAGGGTTAACGGCAGTGAATCCACCGGCTGCTCCAGGATATTACCGATAATGGCAAAAATGGATTGACCGGCGCTGACTCCGCTGCTGATCATTCTTGACAGGTTGAAGCGGTCGTTTCCCAAGGCGGTGAACAACAACGGAGCGGTTTCACCGGTTGCCCTTGCCAGCGAAAGCAGAAATCCAGTCAGAATTCCGCTCAGGGCTGCCGGCAAGGTCACCTGTAAAGCCGTTTTCCACTCCGGTGCACCCAGGGCCAATGCACCTTCGCGCAGATTGACCGGAACCAGCTTGATCATCTCCTCGGTGGTGCGAATGATTGTGGGAAGCATGATCATCGCCATGGCAATGCTTCCTGATAGCAAGGAGTAATGCCCGGAGGGTTTGACCACCAGTGCATAAACAAAGATGCCCACCACAATCGATGGAATACCCGAAAGCACGTCCGTTCCAAAGCGCAGCAGGGTGCCCAAAAGTGTATTGGGGTGGTAGGCGGCGTAAAAGGCTGCAAAAAGGCCTATGGGAATGGCAATCAGGGCGGCGAAAAAGGTGAGCAGCAGTGTTCCTTCGATGGCGTGCAGCACACCGCCTCCAGGGATGCCTGAAGGACGCGGCAGCTGGGTGAAGAAATCAAGATTGATATATTGACCGCCTTTCGCCACCACATACCCGATGATCCAGAAAAGAGGGACCACTGCCAAAAGGGTGATCAGACCGGTCAAAGCGAGCATCACCCAATTCACGGCTTTACGGCGACGAAAACCTTTGTGGGATTGGATATGAGATACTTTGGTCGCTACTGAAGGGACAACGGCATTCATTTCGGTCATCATACCCTCACTGCCGATGTAGATTTGCGCGCCACACTCCAGATTAGCAGGCGCGCGATGATGTTCAGGATCAGGGTCATTAGAAAGAGGATCAGCGCAACTTCGATCAGCGCCTGCGAATGCATTGGACTGACTGCCTCAGCAAATTCGTTGGCGATCACACTGGACATGGTGTACCCGGGTTTAAGCAGGGAGGCTGAAGCCCCGATGCTGTTTCCGATCACCATGGTCACAGCCATGGTTTCACCAAGCGCGCGCCCCAGGCCGAGAATGACCGCCCCCAGGATGCCCGAGATCCCGTAAGGCAGGAGCACCCGCGAGATGGTCTCCCAGCGGGTGGCTCCCAGCGCAAGTGAGGCTTCACGCTGTGAAGAAGGAATGGCCAACAGCACATCGCGGGTGACTGCGGCTATGGTGGGGAGGATCATGATTGCCAGGATCACACCCGCTGCCAGGCGGCTCGACCCGGAGGCGGAGATGGGTCCGCTGAACAGGCTACCCAAAAGGGGCACACTGCCGAGCGTGCTTCCCAGGAATTGCCCCAGGGGTGTAATCACCAGGGGAAGGAAGACAAAAATACCCCACAGGCCATAGACCACACTGGGGATGGCGGAAAGCAACTCCACCAGAAGGTTGAGCGGGGTCCGAAGCCAGGGCGGACATAATTCAGAAAGAAAGATGGCAATCCCAATACTCAGCGGAACGGCAATGATCAGGGCTACGAGCGAGGTGATAAAAGTGCCGTAGATGAACGGCCAGGCGGCGAAATTGTTCTCGACGGGATTCCAGGCTGCTTCTGTGAACGGGGACAGGAAGGAAAATCCGAATGCCTGGCGTGAGCTGGCGGAGTCTTGCCAGAGCAGGATACCGACCAGGAGCATTAATAACACCACCACCAGGCTCATCCCAATATTCAACCCCGTCCAAACACGGTCACCATGCTTGGTAATAGATTCAATTCTGGCGAAGATGGGCAGTTTCTTGCGCTGATGGGCAACCACATTCTGCATCATTGAACTCCATTCATTTGAAGGCAGCGAGCACGGGCATCCCTTTGGATGTCCGTGCTCTGATTTTGTTGATCAATTTTCTTTACTTCAGCACCGTCGTACCGTTGCATGTGACTTCGCCCAGTTTGTCGAGAACCATGGTGCGAACAGCCTCGGGCAGCACGCTATAACCCATGTCGGAGGCAATTTTAGCTGCACCGCTATCGGTCAAGGACCAGCGGATGTACTCGACCAGTTTCTGAGTTTTGACACAATCAGTGCTGCTGGTGGTGTGCAGGATGATGTAGGTGTACCCTGCAATGGGCCAGCTGCCGGCTCCCGGAGCATCCACAATGGTGTTGGTCAGTTTGTCGGTGAAGTTGTCCGCGAAATCAGCCATGGCAGATTCGATGCTGGCACCATTGGCGACGACTGTGGCGCCGGACTTGTTGATCATGGAGGCGTAGGCGATCTGGTTGGACAGTGCATAGGAGAGTTCAACGTAGCCGATGGAATTTGGCGTGTTCTGCACCTGGGCAGCCACACCGGGGTTACCCTTGCCGCCGATTCCGTTACCGGCCTTGTCCACGGGCCATTCCACTGAGGATGCGCCGCCAGCGGTCCATTCGGGGCTGAAGGAGGTGAGTGCCTTGGTGAAAAGCTCGGTGGTGCCAGAGCCGTCGGAGCGGTGCACTGCGGTGATCTTTTCGGCTGGCAGGTAGCTGGCGAGATCAGGGTTGAGTGCCAGGATGGCAGGGTCGTTCCACATGCTGATGGTGCCGTTGTAAATGCCGACCAGCGTCGTCCCATCGAGGATCAGGGGTTGGGCAGGTGCGTTCTCATTGAAAGTGATGTTGTAGATGGGCACCACTGCTCCGGCAAGCACCGGGTACATCTGAAGGTCTATACCAGAAGTGTATTCCTCATCCTTGAGGAGTGAATCAGAACCGGCAAAATCTACGGTACCATCGATGATGGCTTTCTTGCCGCCGCCAGAGCCGATACCCTGGTA
>DNOU01000104.1 GCA_003501835.1 Anaerolineaceae bacterium
ACAATGGAGCCACCTGTATCCACTTCGTCATCCACGATGATCACGTCGCGGTCAGTGCACTCGCCAATCAGGGTGAGCGCCATGGCTTTGGATTCATTGTTAATGCGGCGTTTTTCAATGAATGCCAGGGGTGCATCCAGCGCTACTGCATAATTCCGGCCTTTTTTCGCAAACCCCAGATCTGCTGTGACCACCACAGGGTTCTTCATCGTAGTGCGCTTGGTCTTGAGGTAACCCACAAGATTATGGAAAGCACTCAGCACATCCCCGGGGATGGAGAAGAAGCCCTGGATCTGACCGGCATGCAGGTCGAACGTCATGTAGCGGTCGGCGCCAGCCACTTCGATCATGTCGGCCACCAGCCTGGCGGTGATGGGGATACGCGGCTGATCTTTTTTATCTGAGCGGGCGTAGCACAGGTAGGGCACCACCGCGGTGATGCGGGCGGCAGAATCCAGGCGCAGCGTCTGAATGAGGATGAGCAGTTCCATCAGGTTGCGGTGCACTGGCGCAGAGGTCGTCTGGATGACGTAGCAATCCTGCCCGCGCACACTGGAATGCAGTTTGACAAAAAGGTTATCGTTGGGGAAGCTGATGATATCGCGATCGCAAAGCGGTAATCCCATATGAGTAGCGATGCGGCTGGCAAGGTCCGGACACGCGGTGCCGGCGTACAACTTGATATCGCCATATTTCATCCGCTCGTGGCGGCCGGTATGGATGATCGGCATGGTGATTCTCCTTTATCCGTTTTCCCTGATCCAATCTTCATGTAGAACGCTCATCAGTAAAACGTCAATATATCTGCCATTCTTAAATACAGCCTGGCGCATCACCCCTTCATGCACAAATCCCGCAGCTTCGTAAGCTTTTATCGCGCGAGGATTGGTCTGGTACACTTGCAGGTAAATCCGATTCAGGTTCAGATCTTCAAACCCGTGCTTGAGCATCAACCGGGTAGCCTCACGTCCAAAACCCTGGTCCCAGTACTGTTTTTCACCAATGAAGATGCCGAATTCTGCAGCCCGGTGCACCCTCTCGATGTTATGCAGCCCGGTATTGCCCACATGGATCCAATCGTTGCCCACCAGGATCTCAATCCCCAGGATCTCACTCTCCTCCGGGTCTGACGCCAGGTACCTTTCGAACCAACCCTCCTCAGCCGCATGGGAAAGCGGCGAGTGGATAAGCAAGGTATCCGTCACCTCACGATCGTTCAACCAGCGGACAAAACTGGGAATATCTCTGCGCTCGATGGCGCGTAAATGAACTCTGTTGCCAACCAGCATTCTTGCTCCTCGACTTTACGGGTTCAACCGCGTGGGACCGCGGAAGATGTAAACGGATTCGCGGATGTTGTTCAGGTTGAGCATTACCATCATCAAGCGCGCCAAACCCAGCCCAAAACCACCGTGGCTTGGACAGCCGTAGCGGAAAAAATCAATGTAAAACTGGATTGGCTCGGTATGCAGACCCTTTTCAAGCGCCTGTTTGATGAGCACCTCCGGGCGGTGTTCGCGTTGCGCCCCGGTGGTGATCTCAAGACCATTGGCAATCAGGTCATAACTGCGGGTGAGGGTATCATCTCCTTCCAACCGCATATGATAAAACGGACGCACCGACGCCGGCCAATTGGTGATGAATACAAAATCGTGATCGTACTTTTCTTTCACGTAGGCGGCAATCTCGCGCTCTCCACCCGGGTCGATATCCCCTTTCTTCTCCGCCGGGATGGCATAGCCACGTTCCTTGAGAATGCGGATCACATCTGCCATGGGAATACGCGGGAAGGGCACCTCAGGCACCACCAGGTCCATGCCGAAGTATTCCTTGATCTCCTCGCCGTAGGTATCCTTCACCCTCTGATACACATACTGCAGCCAGCGCTCCTCGAACTCCATCACCTCTTCATGCGACTTGATCCAGGAAATTTCCACGTCCACACCGGTGAATTCAGTCATATGGCGGGCTGTGAAGGAGGGATCTGCACGGAAAACAGGCCCGATCTCAAAAATCCGTTCAAAACCTGCTGCCATGGCCATTTGTTTGTAGAACTGTGGTGATTGGGCAAGGTATGCCGTGCGGTCAAAATAAGGCAGCGTAAACAGCTCTGCGCCGCTTTCACTGGGCGCTCCCACCAGTTTNNGGGGAGTGAATTTCGATAAAATCATTCTTCGTCCAGTACTCGCGCATCGCCTGTTCCGCAAGTGTTTCCACCTTAAAGATCAGCAGGTTGATGGGACGCCGCAAGTCCATGTAACGCCAGTCGAGGCGGTAATCGAGCAAGGGCAGGGTTTCCCCGAAGGGATCAAAAGGCAGCGGAGATTCGGCCAGGTTGTTGACCTCAAGAGTCTCCAGCTGAAGCTCGAGCCCGCCCAGTTTGACCACCGGGTTGTCCACAACCTTGCCGGTGACCACCAGCGCAGATTCGACATTGATTTGAGAGATCCTGGCAGCCAGATCTTCGTTATTGGCTTTGAAATGTGCCACCTGCACCAGACCGGTTGGGTCGCGCAGGATCAGGAACTGCATCTTCTTTTGATCGCGCAAAGTCTGCAGAAAGCCCTCAATTTTGACCGTCTTGCCGATGTTCTCTCTCAAATCGTTGATATAAGTCCGTTCCATCATCCATCTCCATGCTGTCAAAGAATCCATCAATCATACAAAGGCTCAACCAATTAATCAATGGTATTGGCTCATTTGATCAGCCGCTCGACTGCCTGTCCTGGCGAGAGCTTCCGGTCAAATACCAGTGACAGGATTTCATCACGCTTGGAAGGGTCTGTAGTCTTCAACCAGTCCTGTTTCAACCGTTCCTGGAGCAAAACCTCAAAATCATGATTCAACCGTTCCCGGTCGCGGAGTGCCAAAAGACCGGATTTGACCAGGTACTCGCGGTGTTCGCGGATGGTTTGCACCAGTTCTGCAATTCCTTTCGACTCGATTGCCACCGTTTTCAAGACCGGCGGCACCCATACATCTGCATCCAATGAAGGTGAGGCGGCATCCTGCGAAGCGTGACCAGCCTCAATGAAAGTGTGGAACCCGCCATTCGGATAACCCAGTTCCAGGTTCACCCGCAGGGCTCGTTCGGTGTTTTCCACGCCGGGTCGGTCAGCCTTGTTGATCACCAGGATATCCGCGATCTCAAGGATGCCCGCCTTGATGGCCTGGATGTCATCTCCCATTCCAGGGGTTTCCACCACGATGGTGGTGTGTGCCAGCCGGGCAATATCCACTTCAGATTGACCTGCTCCAACTGTTTCCACCAGGATCAGGTCAAAGCCGGCAGCATCCAGCACCTGCACCACTCCGGCAGTTGCGTTTGCCAGCCCTCCCAGGGCACCCCGTGAAGCCATGGAGCGGATAAACACACCGGGATCGCCGGCAAGATCGCGCATACGCACCCTGTCACCCAGGATGGCTCCGCCATTAAAGGGGCTGGAAGGGTCTACTGCCACGATTGCCACGCTGCGCTGCAATGCGGGGTCAGCCTTTCTCACTTCCAGGGCAATCTGGCTCACCAGGCAGGATTTGCCTGTTCCTGGTGCCCCGGTCACCCCCACCAGGTGGGCATGACCGGTGTGTTTGAAGAGCGAATCGAGCGTTGCCTTTCCAGATTCGGTGCCGTTTTCAACCTGCGTCAGAAGTCTTGACAGGGCGAGGCGGTCACCGGCAAGGACAGATTCGGCAGCGGTCATCTGGACCCAAATCCCGGCTCAGGCAGCAGCAAAATCAGCGCGGATATCTTCCACCACCCTTGAAGTTGGTGTCCCCGGACCATATACCGCCTTCACGCCTTTGGCCAGCAATTCAGGAACATCCTCCTCGGGGATGATGCCCCCCACGAAAATCCCCACATTCGACTGTCCATTGCCGCGAACCAGGTCAATCACCCGGGGAACAAGTGCCATATGCGCCCCCGAAAGAATGGAAAGTCCGATCACATTTACGTCTTCCTGCAGTGCCGCCTCGGCAATCATTTCAGGAGTTTGACGGAGACCGGTATAAATCACCTCCATCCCGGCGTCACGCAGAGCTCTCGCAATGACCTTCGCACCGCGGTCATGACCATCCAGACCTGGTTTGGCGATCAGCACGCGTATACGTTGTTCTGGCATATTCTCTCTTCTCCATCGCGAATGGTGTGCCTTCATTATACTCTTGAACGAACCCCGCTTGAGTCGAGCTGTATCAGCCTTCCCTGGTCAATTCATCTGCAAATTCCGTACCCATTCCGTACCCCAAGAAGGTCAAACAACGGATAAAATAAGAGAATGGTATCGTTGACTCGTTAAGAAGCAAAGGAGAAAAGAATGTCACTACCTGAATCGAATATGGTGCCGGCACCACCCCCCATGATGAAAAGAGACAGCACCCTGGCCATCATCAGCCTAATCTCCGGTCTTGTCGGATGGGTGATACCTTTGGTGGGCGGAATTGTTGCGATCGTCACAGGTCATCTGGCGAGAAAGGAAATTCGTCAAAGCAACAATACCCTTTCCGGAGATGGAATGGCGATTGCAGGGCTAGTCCTCGGATATGTTCATGTTGGAATTATCATCATCGTTTTTGTCTTTATCCTTATGTTGATTCCAGCATTCAGATAATTTGGAAATTGATCCTTCATTGGCATTGTGTGTCACCCAAAACCAGCGTGAAAAATTCGCTGGTTTTTTGCAAACTCAAACCACACCATAATACTCCGAATATCCACTTGTGGTAAACTTACAGAAGTAAAACTGCAATCAAGGAATGCTTATGCCTGCCATCTACCCATTTACCGCTGTCGTTGGACAGGAACGCATGCGCCGGGCACTTGTGCTCAATGCTGTTGATCCGCGCATCGGAGGTGTATTAATCCGCGGCGAACGCGGAACTGCAAAATCAACGGCTGCCCGTGCCCTGGCTGCACTTCTTCCCCGGGTCAAAGTCGTGGCAGACTGCCGTTTCGGATGCGACCCCGACAGGCCTGCCATGTGGTGCACCGAATGCCGTGAACGACATGATCGCGGCGAGTCACTACCGGTGGCGATGCGGGTGACCCCGTTTGTCAACCTGCCTGTCTCTGCCACAGAAGATCGCGTGGTGGGCACCCTGGATATTGAAAAGGCGATTCAAAAAGGCGTACGCGCTTTTGAACCTGGTGTGCTGGCTGCTGCCAACCGCGGCATGCTCTACATCGACGAAGTAAACCTGCTGGATGACCACGTGGTGGATGTGCTGCTGGATGCCGCCGCCATGGGCATGAACATTGTGGAGCGTGAAGGGATTTCCTTCAGCCACCCAGCCCGCTTCATCCTCGTGGGCACCATGAACCCTGAAGAAGGTGATCTGCGACCGCAACTTCTGGACCGATTTGCCCTGTCCGTCGAAATTCGCGGGATCCGCGACGCACGCGAGCGTGTCCAGATCATGGAACGCAACCTGGCATACGAAGCCGATTCCACCCATTTCCGCGATGAATGGATGACCCGCGAGCAAGAGCTTTCGGAGAAGATCGAAAAAGGCCGTCAGCTGGTGGACCAGGTGAAATACGATAACCAAAATCTCCTTTCCATAGCCGGATTGACCTCCTCGCTCAATGTGGATGGTCACCGTGCAGACCTGGTCATCCTCAAAACCGCGCGGGCACAGGCAGCTTTCGAAGGTCGTACCTCCATCACCGACCGGGATATTGCCCTGGCTGCCGAACTCGCCCTGCCGCATCGCCTGAAGAGCGGTCCTTTCCAGCGCGAGGAAATGGGCATGGAGGAGCTTCAGGAAAGAATTGACCAGCTGCAAAAACAGGCTGCTTCGCAAACCAAACAGGAATCCCAATCAGAGCTGTCGGATGAGGAAGGCGCTTCCTCAAAAAAAGTGTAACGCCGGAAGAGTCCGGCGAGCAACGGCCTGACGAGGGAACCCCCGAGCCTGCTCCCCAAAACGTGTTTGAACAGAGTAATCCCAACTGGTGGGCGGGCGGGCAACGCATGCCCAATGGTGAAGAGTTCACCCCCCGCAAATTGGATACCCCCCTGGATAAGATGATGCGTTCCTATGCCGGACGCCGTTCGGTAACGCATACCGAACGCAAGCGCGGTCGATACATTCAGGCGCGCCCGGCTGCCGGCAAAACCAATGACCTGGCATTTGATGCCACGCTGCGGGCGGCAGCACCCTTCCAGCGCGACCGAAGCGAAATTAAGCATCGCAACAAGGTCGCCTTTGCCATTCGTCCTGCCGACTACATGAAGAAGATCCGCGTGCGCCGTGCAGCGAACTTGATCCTCTTCCTGGTGGATGCCTCCTGGTCGATGGCTGTCGCTGAGCGCATGGCTGCCACCAAGGGTGCAATTCTCTCCCTGTTGACCGATGCCTATCAACGCCGCGACCGCGTGGGTTTGATCGTATTCCAAAAGTCGCAAGCCACCCTGGTACTGCCTCCCACCAACTCGGTGCTCCTGGCACAGGAAGCACTTTCCGATATCCCGGTGGGCGGCAAGACTCCGCTGAGTGCGGGCTTGATGATGGCGTACGAGGTGCTGCGGCGCGAAAAGGTATTACACCCCGACATCATGCCTCTCCTGATCGTGCTCACCGATGGTGCGGGCAACGTTTCAATGGGCCACATGCCTCCCCAGGAAGAAGCCCACTACATCGCCGGTCTGATCTGCAAGGAAAACATTCATTCGGTGGTCATCAATATGGAACATGCGGCGTTTGACCAGGGCTTTGCCCAGACCCTGGCTGACCATCTCGACAGCCCCTGCTATACCATCACCGACCTGAAGGCCGAATCACTCGTGGTGACCGTGCAGCAGGAAATCCGCCAGGTGCAAAGCGCCACAAATATCGAATTTACCAAGTTTGCGAAGTAAATATCGGACACAACCCGGGGTCAGGAGAAAAATTCTCCTGCCCTTTTCTTTCACTCTTGGAGCTTCGTGGAGCTTTCCTTGTCACGAGTTCACCCCCGTGTTATGATGTTACCGGAGAGTCCGACACCCCATGGCGGAAGTCAAACCAAAGCGATCACGCCTCCAAACCACGCTTCTCGCGATCATCCTGGCAACCATCCCCTTTTATCTCCTGGGATTGGTCGTTCTTTGGGTCGGAGGAGCAGCCCTGGCTGCCCGGACCACCGCCACTCCCACCGCCACGCAGGAGGAGGTTGTTCAACCGAGCATCACCCCCAGCCCCTTCACGGCAACCCCCACCCTGTTTACTCCCACGATCACAGAAACACCCACCACCACACCCACGTTTACCGTGACGGCAACTTATTTCATTCCTTCTTCCACTCCATCGGTGACGCCTCTCCCCAGCCAAACGCCAACGCCCACGGCTGCTACTGAAACCTCTGAAATCCCTGAACCCCCCACAAATCCCTAGGACATTACCCCTCATGATAGAACTCAGCCCATTCATAAAGAAATTGATCTCCCTCCCAGGTCTTTCAGGTTATGAGGATCCGGTTCGGGATGTGATCGCAGAAACCTGGAAACCCCTGGTGGATGAAATGAGCATAAGCAAACTGGGAAGCCTTCACGGATTGCGTCGTGCTGCCACCCCCGGAACCCACCCGTCCATTCTGCTGGCTACCCACATGGATGCCGTGGGCATGCTGGTGACATCCGTGGAGGACGGCTGGATACGCGTAATGCAAATTGGTGGTCTCGACATGCGCATCCTTCCGGGACAATTGGTGAAGGTTCACGGGCAGCGCGACCTTCCCGGCATTTTGCAAATGATCCCTGACCGTCTGCAAAAAAAATCACGCGCCGGGTCTCCCCCCGAAATCACTGACCTGTTCATCGATGTCGGGTTGGGTGCTCGCGAGGTGAAACGCCTGGTGAAATTGGGAGATCTGGTTTCCTTTGCTCAAACCCCGATCGAGATCACCGGAGAAGTCATTGCCGGTCACAGCCTCGATAACCGGGCCTCAGTGGCCGCTCTCACCATTTGCCTGGACGAATTGAGGAAGGTTGAACTGGATTGGGACCTCTGGGCGGTTGCCACAGTACAGGAAGAGACCGGTTTGCTGGGAGCGAAGACAAGCTCATTTGAACTTTACCCGGACATCGCAGTGGCGATTGATGTGACCTTTGCCAAGGGTCCCGGCAGTAATGATCACCGGTCTTTCCCAATGGGAAAAGGTCCCACCATCGGGATCGGAGCCAACATTCACCCTGCGCTGGTGGAGAAATTCAAAGCCACTGCAGAAGAGATGGACCTGCCATACGCCATCGAAACCATGCCCAGGAGCTCAGGCACTGACGGTATGGGCATGCAAGGGACTGCTGAAGGCATCCCGGTAATGGTGATTGGCATTCCACTGCGCTACATGCACACCCCCCTCGAGATGGTTGCGTTGAAAGACATCCAGCGTGCCGGAAGGCTGCTTGCGAGATTCATTATGAAGCTCGAATCGGATTCAATGGAGAAAATCTTTGCGGAGTCAAGAGCATGAGCCCAATACCATCCACCACGAAATCGCTGCCCAAAATTGGACCTGCGCAGATCGCTCTGCTTGAAGAATTGAGCAATGCTGTCTCGGTTTCAGGCGACGAGAGGGAGGTACGCAAGATCGTCATCCAGGCGGTCAGGCCTTACGTGGATGACCTGCGTGTCGACGCCATGGGTAATGTGTTGGTCACCTGCAAATCCAGCGTGAAGAACCCGCTGCGGGTGATGCTGGATGCGCACATGGACGAAGTGGGATTCATGATCGTCGAGGATGAAGGCGAAGGTATTTACTCCTTCGAGGTCGTCGGCGGCGTGGACGAGCGTCAGCTTCCCGGCAAACCCGTCTGGGTGGGGAAAGATCGTCTCCCCGGGGTGATTGGCGCCAAACCCATTCACCTGGTCGAAAAAGGGGAAGCCCATTCTGCCATTCCGGTATCCAGCCTGAAAGTGGATCTTGGTCCGGCAAACGCAGGCAGGGTATCCCCGGGTGATTACGGCACATTTGCCACCCGTTTCCAGCGGTCCGGTCCCAGCCTGATGGGCAAGGCGTTGGACGACCGTATAGGCGTGGCAACCTTGATCGAACTGATCAGGCGTCATCCCGTGAATATCGAGCTTGTGGCAGCTTTCACCGTGCAGGAGGAACTTGGTCTGCGCGG
>DNOU01000157.1:0-773 GCA_003501835.1 Anaerolineaceae bacterium
AGAATCCGTTCCACACTGACCCCGTAATGCCGCAGCTTGCCCTGGCGAACCAGGTCATCCAGGATGCCGAACACCTCGGCGTTGTAGACTTCAATTGGCAGGCAGTGCAGCTGCATCAGATCGATGGTTTCAATGTCCAGTTCCCTCAGACTGTCATCCACAAAGCGGGTAAGGTTGCGGCGGTTGTAACTGCTGACATCCGGGTAAGTCTTTCGGCCCATCTTGGTGCCAATGTAAAAAGGTTCATGCCGCTGTTTTCGCAGCATTCCCAGCAGCGGTTCACTGCCGTAAACATCTGCCGTGTCAAAAAAGTTGACGCCCAGGTCGAGGGCACGGTTGAGCGTTTGCAGCGATTCCCGGTCATCCACTGCCCCCCACGAACTACCCATCGCCCAGGTGCCTATGCTGATGGCGGATACCTGCCAGCCTGTTTTTCCCAACGGACGGTATTCCATAGACCCCTTCCTTCACCTGACCACTGGGTTCGAAGAGCACAATTCCCGGGGGTCAGGATCAAAACAAAACGCGGCACTCTTCTTCAGAGTACCACGCTTTTGGTCAATTGCACTGACACTGTCTTATTATTGTGCCCGGCAGAAATGGATGCGATCCAGGGTTCAGGTTGCTGAAATGTAATACCCCATGGGCTGCGGACCTTTTTCTTCCACGGGCAGCACATCCACCAGTTCGTAATCCTGAGAGCCAAGCCCAAGGGCTTCGCCATACCGCACCACTCCGTAGGGATCCTTGAATGTACCGTGCAGCTGTGCAAA
>DNOU01000157.1:916-5713 GCA_003501835.1 Anaerolineaceae bacterium
GTCCCCAATGTGATGGCGGTACTGATGGCGCAGGCTTCCTGGAATGCCTGGAAATTCACCGGGTCGATCTTGAGGGCACCTTCAGGCGCCACCTGCTGGCAGCGCATGCAGTTATTGCATGGATCGAAATGGATGTGGATCTCTTCGGGGTCGTCTTTATCTGCCACCAGGGCGGCAAAGGGGCAGGAGTCGATGATCTTTTGACGGAGTGCGGCATCCGGGCAGCGGTCTTTGAACCAGTAGCGGTCGAAGTGGTTGACGTCGTGCATCTGACCACGCGTTTCGCCCACCATGCAGCCCAGGGCAATGTTCTTGAAAGCGCCGCCGAACCCGGTGGCGGGGTGACCTTTGATATGGGCAAAATTGACCATAAAGGAGGCGTCTTCCACCATGCCTGCCACCTTCCAGGTCTTCAGGTTCTTGTATTCACGCTCATGCGCATGGTAGCAACGATCTCGTGGACCGCCTGCTGGATAAACCGGGCAGCCGAGCACTTCGGCAGTGTAACCGCGCTTTTCGCAGTCAGCCACATCCCAGCTCACATCGGCGACAAAGGGTTTGCCACCCCCATCCTTGATGGCCTGCACCACTTTGCGCACAAAAATGGGATGGATTACCGAATAACCAATATGATTGCCCACATGCAGTTTCAGGCAGACATTTTCCTTGTTCACGCGGTCCCGTAAATGCAGGGCATCAATGATCAAATCCAGCTTGGCTGGCAGGGTTTCCTTCGCATCCAGATGTGCCTGGCGGGGTGATCCCCAATAAACGGTTGGTGTCATCCTTCACCTTCTGATTGAGATTGTGGTAGTGCCATTATAACCTGATCAAGTCTGACAAACCGGTGAGAGGAGCACCCTTTGGCACAAAAGCCGCAAGGCTGCAAAAACAAAAGCCTGTTCAAATCGAGCGTAATCCGTAAAAATCATGTCTTTTTCTCGGTTCCTGGTCAAAGTTATCCTGAGCAAGCGCCAAGGATCGATCTTAACCAGGCATGAGGTTCTCCTTTTGTTTCAAAAAAGCTGCAGCATTTTTTCTACTGTTAATCATCCTGTTGAAGGTTGGCTGCATTCAGAACGATTCTCCGCTTCGCTCGGAAAGACTGCCTGAAGAAGTTCTTTGGAATAAAACTTTGCACCATGCATGACACAGACATGATGAAAAGCGCCGCCCATGGCATGACCGATGAACCAAGGCATCGTCGGGGTCGATAACATTCGCGCGAATCACCTCGTTTCAATAACATTTTCCTGGACAACCAGGGGGGAAATCTTAAAAGATTCTCTCTTGACATTTGTATTTGGCGGATTAAAATTTAGGTACTCATGCGAACAATGCATGTCATTTAAAAGTGAAAGGTCTTCTAATGTTGTTGGAAGAAACGGGCAATTCAAAAGACGTCCCCCCTCTTAGTTGCAGACGGTTTTTTGAATTTCCCTCAACGAGCTTGAATAAGATTTGTGCAGGGGTACCTGGCTGATCCGGATTCGCTGATCGCACAGCGGTGATTTATTCCCGGCGGGTATCTTTGCACCTGCCGGTTTTTTTTATTTCACTGCCAGCCGGAATGTCCGGAGTTGCGAGGAGGTAGCATGCCGTTCATCAGTCATTTGATCAATCGTCCTGTCGTCGATTCTGAAGGTGAAGCCCTGGGTAGGGTGGATGAAGTCTTTGCCGTTCAAAGCGAAGGCATGACCCATCCCAAGATCACTGCCCTGGCAGTGCGCAACAGCGGCAATCTCAACTACTACCCCATTTCCGAAGTCACAGTCCTCTTTTCGCCTGTCATCCCGCTGGCACATCCGGCTGACAAATTGGAAAAATATGAACTGACCAGCGACGAGCTGCCCCTGATCCAGGATATCCTGGACAAACAGATCCTGGATACCAACGGCATCCGCGTGGTGCGGGTGAATGACCTCGAGATCACCCGGGTCAACGGTGACTATTATGTGTCCAACGTGGATATTGGCAGTTCCGGCATCATCCGCCGCCTGGGAGTCCCCAAACCCATCGAAGGTCTGATCACCCAGCTCTCTACGAAAAATCCGCAGAACACAATTTCATGGGATTACGTGGAACCCCTGCGCCACGATGAGTTCATGCATCTCACCGTACCGGTCGACAAGATCAAAGACCTGCATCCTGCAGACATTGCCGAGTTGATCAGCGACATGAGTCATTCCGAATCGGGTCAGTTGCTTGAATCGCTGGATATCGAGCACCTGGCGGACGCCCTGGAAGAGGTGGAACCCGACTTCCAGGCAACCCTGGTGCAGAACATGCCGGACGAAATGGTGGCTGATGTGCTCGAGGAAATGTCTCCGGACGAGGCTGCCGACCTGCTGGCGGAAATGCCCAGGGAACGCAGTGAGGACCTGCTGGAGTTGATGCAGGATGAAGAGCGCGATGAGGTCAAACTGCTGCTCTCCTACCCCGATGACTCTGCCGGCGGTTTGATGACCACCGATATCGTCACCGTTTCACCCGAATTGACCGTCAGCCAGGCGATTGATGCCATTCGTTCCTTCAAGGAAGAGGTGGACTCAGTCATCTATGTGTATGTGGTGGATCCTGAAAATCACCTGCTGGGCACCTTCTCACTCAGCGACCTGATCTTCGCCCAACCCCACAGCAGGGTGGAAGATTTCATGCACACCAAGGTCGTCACTGCCAATGTGCTGGAAAAACAGGATGANNCATTATGAAAATCACCCACTCCCCCGGATTTCGGCGTTTCACGGCAATACCAGCAGTTCACAACCTGCTGATGTTCTTTTCGGTATTTGGTCCCGCCACCATCACCGCCATGGCGGATAATGACGCGGGCGGCGTTGCTACTTATTCTGTCGCGGGCGCCACCCTGGGCTACCCCATCCTTTTTCTGCTGGGCATCGTGACCCTGCTGCTTGCGGTCACCCAGGAGATGGGCATGCGCCTGACTCTGGTCACGCGCCGCGGGTTGGCGGATCTCATCCGCGAGAAGTTTGGCGTCCGCGCCTCGCTGCTCATCTTTGCCGCGTTGACCATCGCAAACCTGGGGACGATCACCGTCGACATTGCCGCCGTCAAAACATCCAGCCACATGCTGAATTTGCCTGCCATCCCCTTTCTGATGGTGATCGTGGCCATCTCGCTGCTGGTCGTCACCCGGGGAAATTACAAGCTCACCCAGGGCATCATGCTTTTCACCAGTCTCTTTTACCTGGCATACATCATCTCAGCAGTGAAGGCCAAACCAGATTGGGGAATGGCTCTTGCCAACCTGGTTTATCCACACGGCGTGGATTTTACGCCCGGGTACCTGAGGAATTACCTGCTCATTGGCATGGGCGTGCTGGGGACGACCATCACTCCCTGGGGACAGTTCTTCATCAGCAGCTTCGCCTATGACAAGAACATTGAACCCGGCAAGATGATCTTTTCACAGCTTGAGACTTACGTCGGAGCCTTCCTCACCGATTTCTTCTCCTTTTTCATGATCGTCGCCACGGCTGCCACGCTATTTGTCAACCAGATCCCCCTTACTTCAGGTGAATCTGCCGCCCAGGCGATCCAACCCTTTGCAGGAGAACTGGCCGGGGCGCTGTTTGCCTTTGGCATCTTGAACGCCGGATTCATGGGCATGATCGTAGTGTCGCTTTCCACGGCTTACGCCTTTTCCGAGTTTTTCGGTCTTTCGGGCAGCCTGGATTCGAATTTCAAGCAAAGCAAATCCTTCTATTGGATCTATATGCTGCAAATACTCATTGCCGCCGGCATCGCCCTGTTGCCCGGCATCTCACTTTTCAGACTGGCCATCGTCACCCAGACCATCAACGCCATTGCCCTGCCGCTGGTCTTTTATTACCTGATCAAACTCACCAGCAGCCAGAGGTTGATGGGAGAATACGTTAATTCACACTTTAAACGCCGATTTGCAATCACAGGCTCCATTGTGATCGTCATCGCTTCGGTGGTCACATTGATCGCCACATTTTTCAATGGGTAAGCTCTAAGGGAACGCTTAATCAAGACTACATTTATTTTAATGTCCGTCGATTAGAATTCTGATTGTAAAAACAAACACGAAGTCTTCCTCCTTATTAGGCGAGTGTTGATGCACGTCAAATCAAAATGAGCAGCCGGGTGCAGCTGCTCGTTTTGATTTAAAANNCCCGTCAGGTCCGAGAGGAAGCAGCGGTAAGGAGGATCCTCTGGGCGCCGCCGGTAATCCTATCCGGTCGCACTTTTTCTTAAGGATCATGCATGCAAACCCCGCCTGTCTGCGATTATGAAGGCTCCGACTATCAAACTTCCTTCTGGGATGAAGGCGGACGCGCTTATGAAGACGCTGCCGAAGCCCTGGCGCTGAAAAAGCTGCTGCCCGCAACGGGAAGGCACCTTTTGGAACTGGGCGCCGGTGCCGGCCGCAACACCCCGCGCTACCCCGGTTACCACCAGATCACCCTGCTGGATTATTCGCACACCCAGTTGGAGCAGGCGCGCGAGCGGCTGGGCGAATCCATGCGCTACCGCTTTGTGGCTGCTGACATCTACCGCCTGCCCTTCGTACCCGGCGTGTTTGACGGAGCCACCATGATCCGCACTCTGCATCACATGGCAGATGCTCCTGCGGCGTTGGAGCAGGTAAAGCGCGTGATGCAGCCGGGCGGCACGTTCATCCTCGAATTTGCCAACAAGCGCAATCTCAAGGCCATGCTGCGCTATTTCATCCGCAAACAGGACTGGTCGCCTTATTCCGCTGAACCGGTGGAATTCGCCGCCTTGAACTTTGATTTTCATCCCCGGGCA
>DNOU01000148.1 GCA_003501835.1 Anaerolineaceae bacterium
AGACTGATCTGGAGATTGCCCTCCTACGTGCTGTGGCGGAAGAGATCGATGAGATCGTGGTGCTGGGGGCTTTGGGCGGACGGGTTGACCATGAATTGACCAACCTGTCGCTTTTGCTGATGCCGGAATTGAACGCTGTTTCAGTTCGGATTCTGGCAGAAGACCAGGAGCTCTTCCTGATCACTTCCGAAAGTGAGCTCACAGGACAACCGGGTGATTCAGTCTCGCTGCTTCCATGGGGTGGGCCTGTCATCGGTGTCAACACCCGCGGGCTCCGATACCCGCTGGCGTTTGAAACTCTCACCCCAGACCGCTCGCGGGGGGTGAGCAATGTGATGCTCGAACGTTCCGCCCTCGTTTCAGTGGAAAGCGGCTCTCTGCTCTGTATCCACACCCGGAAGAAAGATCAAATGGAAAGTAACGGTGTCAAAAATGAAAAATAAATGGATTTTCAGTGTTTTGCTGGCAGTCTTTGGGCTCAGCCTTGCAGCAGCCTGTACTCCCGAACCGGTAGGTCCGACGACCCTGACGGTAATCACGCACGATTCCTTTGCGGTGAGCGATTCAGTGGTTAAAGCTTTTGAAAGCCAGAACAATGCCAGGCTGGTGTTCGTCATGAGCGGAGACGCCGGGTCTGCCCTGAACCGGGTGATCCTTTCCAAGGATTCACCCCAGGGCGATGTGTTCTACGGAGTGGATAACACTTTCCTCTCCCGCGCAATTTCTGAAGGGGTGTTTGAACCGTATGCCTCTCCGGAGTTGAGCAAGATTGATGCTGCATTGAAACTCGCTCCCAACAACGAGGCTTTGCCGATGGACTATGGAGACGTTTGCATCAACTACGACAAGGCATATTTCAGCAGCCACAACCTGGCGGTTCCCCAATCACTGGAAGACCTCGTCAAACCCGAGTATGGTCCGGGATCCGGTAATACAGGTCTGCTGGTGATGGAAAATCCGGCTACATCCTCTCCGGGACTGGCATTTTTACTCGCGACCATTGCCCACTTTGGTGAGGATCACTACCTGGAGTACTGGAAGCAGCTCAAGCAAAACGGACTGGTCGTGGTCAATGACTGGGAGACTGCCTATTACACCAACTTCAGTGGATCTTCAGGCAAGGGTGCCCAGCCCATGGTCGTTTCCTATGCCTCCTCACCGGCTGCCGAGGTGGTGTATGCCTCCACACCGCTCACCGATTCACCCACCGCTTCCATCACAGCTGAGGGTACCTGTTACCGCCAGGTGGAGTTTGTGGGAATCCTCAAGGGGACCAAAAACCAGGCTCTCGCACGCAAGTTTGTCGATTTTATGCTGGGAAAGCAGTTCCAGGAGGACATGCCCCTGCTGATGTTCGTTTATCCAGTGAATCCGGATGCAGTACTACCGGAAGCTTTCGTCAAATACGCAACGCAGGCGAACAAACCAGCCCTGCTTGACCCGGATTTGGTTGCCCGGAAACGCGATCAATGGATAGCGGATTGGACTGCGGCCATCCTGCGGTAAGGACGAATTTCGTGAAGAAGAATCCCTTTTCCTGGCTCAAATACCTTCTCTGGCTTGTGCCGCTGCTTTTCCTGGGATTCTTCTTCTTTTATCCACTGGGTTCCATCTTAAGTCTTGCTATCAGGCAGGCAGTGTCGCAGGGCAAAGCGATCAGCTCTGGGGTGATCCTGCGTCCTCTTTGGTTCACTCTCTGGCAGGCAGTTCTTTCCACACTGCTGACGCTTCTCGCAGGGCTGCCGGCAGCTTACGTCTTCGCCAGGTTTTCATTCCCGGGCAAGCGAATCCTGAGCACCCTTACCACCCTGCCCTTTATCCTCCCCACCGTGGTGGCAGCAGCAGGNNCATTGTCAACACCCTGGCAGCCATCCTGATCGCCCATGTTTTTTACAACATCCCCATTGTCATCCGGGTGGTGGGTAGTGCCTGGGTGCAGCTTGACCCCAGGATGGAGCAGGCTGCCAGTGTGCTTGGAGCCACCCGTCAGCAGGTGACCCGGAAGGTTACGTTTCCCTTGCTTCGACCTTCGCTGATGGTTGCGGCGTTGTTGGTTTTCCTGTTTGATTTCACCAGTTTCGGTGTGATCCTGATCCTGGGCGGGCCACGCTTTGAAACCCTCGAAGTGGCAATTTACACCCAGGCGCTCTCATTTTTGAATTTACCCGCAGCGGGACTGCTCTCGCTGGTGCAGATCACATTCACTTTGATGCTCACCTGGGTATATTCACGCCTGGCTGCAGGGATGAACATTCCATTATTGCCCCGCCTGAAGGGTGAGGGAATTCGTATTCCGCGGCGGACGGCTGAAAAAGCCATCGTTTGGCTGGTGGTGATCTTCTTGATCCTGCTTCAGGTACTGCCCCTGGCGGCATTGGTCTCACGTTCGGTGATNNAGAGGCGAACGCGGGGTAGTGCAAACCGGGGTAACCCTCGATTATTACCGCGAGTTGTTCATCAACCGCACCAGTTCGATCTTCTTTGTCTCCCCCGCCAGGGCAGCTCTGAATTCGCTGTTGTTCGCCACGGTGACGGTGCTGATTTCGGTCAGTTTTGGGTTGATGGCTGCCTATGCCCTCGCCCGGTTGAAAGGGGCACATCGGTTGATGGATCTGGCGATCATGCTACCCCTGGGGACTTCGGCAGTAACACTCGGGCTGGGATTCATTATCACCTTCAATCATCCACCGCTGGATGCGCGCAGTTTTCCGCTGATCATCCCGTTTGCGCACAGCCTGGTTGCCCTGC
>DNOU01000159.1:0-3619 GCA_003501835.1 Anaerolineaceae bacterium
GAATGGATTGTTGCCAGAGGAACTGCGCTGCTTCTGCCAATTGAGTGGAATCTCCGACCGTGATCATTACCTTTGCTGTGCCGCCGGTATGCGCGGTGCAGTAACCCGCCAGGGACACATTTTCCTGGAGGCGGTCGGCAAATTGAGCACGGAGGGCATCAAGTGGCAGGGTCATGATTTGAGACCTGTTAGAGCTCGCGAACGTGATCGATGAGTCTGGAGAGCAATTCCTGCTGATGCGCCCGGGGAAGGTCCTGGTATTCACGAACGACCGGACGCTGGGGGTGCGTCACCTGGATACGTTGATATCCAGTGGAGAAGCGCTGTGAATCAGATTCACGGGGGTTGGTTTCAAAACTTGCCATCTTTGGGTCTATCATTTTAGACCTCCCTTTCTTTGAGCTGCTTGAGTACGTCGTAACAGATTTGATCTGCATCACCTGCTGATAGGACCACCAGAACGTCACCGGGAACCAGAATTTGCATCAACTTTTCTGTAGTTTCCGACAGGGTGGCTTCAAAAAGCACATTTTCCTTGCCCATTTTCTCAACGAGGTTTTGGGCACTGTAAGTGGAGGATTGCTCTCGCGCACCGAACACTTCGGTTACAAGTACCATATCCGCATTGGTCAACGAATTCATAAACTGGCTCTCGAGAGCCTGGGTTCGCGAAAAGGTATGCGGCTGCCAGACGGCAATCAACCTTCGTCCGGCATATCGGGAACGTGCGGCAGCCAGCGTGGCACGAATCTTGGTCGGATGATGCGCATAATCATTGATAATGCTTACACCGTCCGCCTCGCCGACAAGCTCAAACCGCCGACCCGTGCCCTTGAATTCAGACAGGCTTTGCGCTGCCTGATTTACTGGAACACCCATCTGGTGCAAGGTTGCAATCACCTGCAGGGCATTGCGTACGTTATGTTCTCCGGGGATTTGCAGGCTGACCACGGTGACCGTCTCGGGCTTTTCGCCGCTGCCATTGAAGAGGACATCGAACGTGGAGCCGCCTATCGAATTCGCTCGGATATTTGCTGCGAGGTAATCCGCTCCCGGTCGGAGACCGCATGAATAGCTGCGTGAATTTGCAGAGAGGTGATCCTTCAGATTTGCCGATCCATGATCATCGTAATTGATGATGAGCAAACCATTGGGCTGCAGGCATTCCACAAATTGCTCGAATGCCAGTCGATAAGCAACCGGCGTGGGGAAGCAATCGGGATGATCATATTCCACGTTGGTGATCAATTCCACCTGCGGTTTGAGCCCCAGGAACATGCGGTCGTATTCATCTGCTTCAATGACAAAGTACCTGCCCTTACCGGCATGAGCATTGAGACCCAGGTTCAATGAAACACCGCCAAGGATGAAAGTGGGGTCGTAGTTTAACCTGTAAAGCACCCAGGCAAGCATGGAGGAGGTGGTGGTCTTTCCGTGGGTGCCTGCAACCGCTATGCCGGCCTGGTCTTTCATCAAGATCGGCAGGAATTCCCCTCGTTTGAGCACCGGGATGCCTGCCTGCCGGGCAGCCTGAACCTCTGTGTTGTCATCGGTAATGGCGGAGGAGCGAACTACGGTATCGGCACCCTGAATGTTGGCGGCGGAGTGTCCAATGCTCACTTTAATCCCCATTTTTTGCAGATCACTTGCCAGAGGGGAAAGGACGCGGTCAGAGCCGCTCACGGTGTACCCCCTTTCAAGGAGTACGCGAGCGATTGAGCTCATTCCAGTCCCGCCGATGCCGATCAAATGCACATGTTTCATCAGATGAACACCAGGATCACGAATATGAATGCAACGGCGACCGCAAAATAAATCGCCGGGGTCGTCATCAACCAGTTCGGGGGAAGAATTGCCATCATGCGGGTGGCAGCTTCTCCGGCTGCGGTCGTTACATCTGGAGCTGTGACAAATTGGAATGGGTACCCTGCCGCATCCAGGTAGTACCAGATCGTGCCAAAGATCATGAATCCATTCAATGCACCCAAGAACACCCCCAACAAGCCATCCTGGAGCATGTTGCGGATGAACCGTCCAGATTCAGCAAGGCGGGGGATCCGGGGGGTTTGATATCCGGCGAAGACCAGGACGATCAAAATGCCTGTGCGCAGCCAGAAAATGGTTTGCGGAGTGCCCGTGGAAAGGGTGTCTTTGAAGAAGGGCACGAAGGATTCCAGCACATTCATGCAGAACATGGCGAGAATGATGCTAAAGGTCACCAGTAATTCCTTCGCCCAACCGCGCATGGCTCCAATGATGCCGAATAGAGCGATAAAAATGAAAAGCAGAACATTCAGGCTAATCATTCTTTCGTTCTCCTTTCTTTACTGCCTGCTCCAGGACGAGTTGCGCAATGTTTTCTGCGGCAGTGGGAACTGCCAGCGCTTGCATGGCATTCTTCTTCGCTGTCAACGCCTGCGGATCCGCCAGCATCGCTTTGACTTCAGCCACCAGTCTCTGAGCCAGTTCACTGTTCTCAACCACCACTGCAGCACCACTTCCTGCCAGGTAATCTGCGTTAACCTTTTGGTAGTGCCAGGCGAAGGGGTAAGGTACCAGAATAGCAGGCAATCCAAAAGCGGGTAATTCACCCAATGTCGAGGCACCTGCACGGGAAACCACCAAATCTGCTGCGGCAAATGCTGCACCCATTTCCTCGTGTAGGTAACTGTAAATGTGATAACGGCTGCCCAGGGTTGGAACCAGGGCGCTTTGAAGAGACCGGGCTTCGACAAAATCCTCATCCCCGGTGATGTGCAACACCTGGCATAAGGAGAGCAGTTGCTCAAGCACGGCGAATACCGCGGTATTGATCAAATGTGCGCCTTTGCTGCCGCCAAAAATGAAGAGCACAGGAAGATCGCTGGTGAGCTCAAAGGTTTTATTTGCATCGGCTCGGGTCCAGCCCAGTAATTCGGGGCGAACCGGATAACCGGTCACGACGAGTTTCTTGTGAGGATCGAAAAACTTCCTTGAATCCTCCACTGTCAGCGCAATGGCGCTGGCACGTTTTGCGAGGGTCTTCAGCGCCAACCCCGGCTCAACATCGGGTACGTACAGAACATTGGGGATCTTTCCTGCCGCAATCGACATGGGCACTGCGACATAACCGCCGGTAAAGAACAGCACGTCTGGGCGGAATTCCTTGAGAATCCTGCCCGAATGGCTGATCCCTTGCGCCAACTTGATCAGGTTCCCGGGCAGGGCGCGCAGGCTTACACCGTGCACTCCCGCTGCAGGGATGGCGGTAAAGGGGACGTTCTGCCGGGTGACCAGGTCAGCTTCCATGCCGCCTTTGACGCCGACCCAGAGAACAGCCTCTGCTCTATTCCCGATTGCCTGAAGGACGGAGAGAGCTGGATACACTCCCCCTCCGGTCCCGCCGGCGCAAATCAACAACCGCACGATGTTTTGTCCCTTCTGGACTTGCCTGTTCCAATTTTGATGTTCGAGCCACGCCATTGATGATGCCAATGCCTGCCAGTACTGTCACCAGGCTGGAGCCGCCTGAACTGATCAAAGGCAGGGCGTTGCCTGCAAAAGGCACCAGGTTGACGATCACTCCCATATTGATTGCCGCTTCGATGAGAATCCACAGGGTTACGCCACTGGCAAGCCA
>DNOU01000159.1:3687-4858 GCA_003501835.1 Anaerolineaceae bacterium
GCGAATATCGAATCGGTGGGTGCCACAGGTAAACCGATGAACTTGGTGGTGGAGCGCCCGATCCCCACGCCAAACACACCGCCGTTGATGATGGCGTCCAGAGACCACTTCACGTGGTCAGAGGCGTTTTCGGGGTTTTGCAAACCATTCCAGTAATCGGTCAGGCGGGTCATGGCGTTGGCATTGACCTGCACAATGAGGAAGCCAAGAACCGCGCTGACCACCACCACCACCAGTAATTGCTTTAATTTGCCTCCGGCGATGAAAAAGAGCACACCTCCCAGCAGGATGACCGTCGCAGCAGCTGACACATCCGGCTGGGTGAGGATGAGACCGGCTGTGGAGCCGACGATCAACATCATGGGGATCAAGCCAAAGGTCCATTGGTCGAGGACTTCCCGCTTGCCATACAGCCAGAAGCTCAGGTAGATGATGATCACCAGCTTTGCCAGCTCGGAAGGTTGAATGGACCCCGCGAACAAACTGCGTCTTGCGCCAAATTCAGATTCCTTGCCAAAAAGGATCACGGAGAGGAGCAGGATCAGCGTACCGACCATGACCGGCACGAGCCAGCGGCGGTAACGGTGGTAATCAATAAAGGTGAGGACAAGGGCGACTACGCCGCCAAGTAACCCGAATCCAAATTGCCTGATCACCGTCAGGAACTCTGAATTTCCCTGCCCGCGGGCAAACTGCCAGCTCGCCGAGTAAACCATCAACAGTCCAAAGGCGAACAGGGTGAAGACGATCACCACGAGTGGCAAGTCTATGCTTTCGCGGAAGGAAAGCTTCTTCCTGGGTAGTTTGACTGGTGCTGGCGCAGCGTTCATTGTTGGTTCACCCATTTTCTAAAGAATTCACCACGTTCCTCGAAATCGCCGAACTCGTCAAAACTGGTTCCTCCGGGAGAAAAAAGAACCACGTCTCCTGGTTTCACAATACTGCGTGCAATTTCCAGAGCGCCCTGTAGCTTTTCTGCATGGTCGATGGATTGAAGCCGGTCACCCGGATTGGGTTTGCCCAAAAAGTTGCTGATCAGATTTGCGGCTTCACCAAAAAGAACCACATGATCCACTCTTTTATGAACTGCAGCCGCGAGTTCGTCCCAGGGCAGGTGTTTATCTCTGCCACCCAGGAGGAGGACGATGGGTTCATCAAAGGCGTTGATCGC
>DNOU01000159.1:4960-5223 GCA_003501835.1 Anaerolineaceae bacterium
GCCGCAGGTTTGGAAAATCCAAAGGTCACCAGGCTTCCCTTGATCCGGGGAAGCAGCGACCATGAACCGGGATCTTCACGGTTCAGAATCGCCACATCCCCTGGTTTCTGAAAATCCAGGATGCGTGCTTTGGCGGTGGTGTAGGCATCCATGGTGCCATGGCGGTCAAGGTGGTTGGGGGTGATGTTCAATATCGCGCTGACCGGCGGACTGATCGTCATTTGTTCCAACTGGAAGCTGGACAGTTCCAACACCACCAGGTC
>DNOU01000159.1:5305-15951 GCA_003501835.1 Anaerolineaceae bacterium
GGCATTTACTGCCTGCATGAACAATTGCGAGTCGTTGGTGATGATCTTGCCCAGTTTTTCTGCCTGCTGCAGGATGGGGAGGCTGAGGGGCACTCCTCCTGACACACACACCATATCTACTTCATCCAGGAGCGCCAGGGGGTGTTCACCGAGCACCCATTCGACCGGAATGGATTCCAGGGCTTTGAGGGCTCCCTGCATTTCAGATGCCGGGTGCTTGTCGTTCAAGATCACCGGGATGCCCTGTTTATAGAGAAAACGCGCCAGAGCCTGCCCCTGGCGGGCAGCACCGATGATCAGAACGGGTTTTCTCGAAGGCAAATTCATTCTCAACCTTAAACCAGCGCCAACGCAACGCCAAACATGGCAAATAAGAGGCTCACAAGCCAGAACCGCTGCACCACCTGCGTCTCGCTCCAGCCGGAAAGTTCAAAGTGATGATGCAGGGGAGCCATCTTGAAAAGACGCTTCCCGTGGCTGAGTTTGAAATACCCCACCTGCAGAATATCGCTCATGGCATTGGCAAAAGGAATGACTGCGATCAATGGCAGCAGTAACCATTGTCCCGTCATCAACGCCACAACACCCAGGACGGCACCCAGCGATAACGCCCCGGTGTCGCCCATGAAGAGCATTGCAGGGTGAACATTGAACCAGAGGAATCCGAACAATGCACCCACCAGGGTGAAGCAAAAACGACCGACAAACAGATCACCCTGAAGCAGGGCAATCCCGCCGTACGCGGCAAAGGCAGTAGCGGAGATCAGTCCAGCCAGGCCATCAAGGCCATCAGTGAGATTAACGGCATTTGACATGGCGACGATCACGAAAGTTGCCAGGGGAATGTACCAGATACCGAGCGGGATTGCGACATCTGTTCCCGGCCAGTACATATGGGGAACATCCAAAACGTAGTAGAGAACCAGGGCTGCGCCAAGCGCCAGGATGATCTGCAAAATGAATTTGGTGCGTGCACGCATTCCCAGTCCACGGCGGGGACCCCGGATACCTTCCCAGTCATCCACTGCGCCAAGAATGCCGAATGCGATCATCACCCCCAGCGGTAGAATGACCGATCTGCCTAGAACGGTCAAACCAAGCAGGGATGCAGCGTTCAAGAGACCGGTCATCAGCGTGACCGGAACGATGAACATCACACCGCCCATGGTGGGGGTGCCCATTTTGCTCATGTGGCTGTCAGGACCTTCCACCCGGATCATTTTGCCGATCTTCAGAGCCTTCAGGATCCGGATCAGAGGTCCACCCCAGATGACCGAAAGGATGAACCCCAAACCACTCAAGGCAAGGGCCAACGAAGTTTCCTTCATTCCTGCTCCTCCAATGCTGAAACGATGCGGTCCATGCGTAGTCCGTGTGACCCCTTGACGAGGACGACGTCATCCTCTTTGAGTGTTGATTGCAGTTCAGCCACAATATCATTGAGCTCGTCGAAACGAATGATCCGGCTGGCAGGCATGCCCGCCTCGATGGCAGCATCAGCGATCATGCGGGCGTGTTCACCAAATGTGATGAGGCGGTCCGCGATTTCTGCAACACGTAAACCAACCAGTTCATGACCTTTTTGTTCATACTGTCCTAATTCGAACATGCCGCCCAATACAGCGATCTTTCTGCCTTGCAGTTCGCCCAACAGATTCAAAGCAGCCAGGGTGGATTCAGGCGAAGCGTTATAAGAATCATCCAAAAGCAAGGCTCCCTGGCGGGTATGGACAGCCACCAGGCGAAGCTGGCTTGTGGCGTGGGTGAGCCCGTATTGGATCTGACCCCAGCTTAACTCTTCCGCCAGACCTGCCGCTGCGGCACGCAGAACCGTGTGAACCGAATGCCGGCCGATCAGCGGTACATGCAGTGAGGTTGAAACACCATCGTAATGCAGACGAAGGCGGATTCCGCTCATTCCAAGTCCCTCAATCTCGTCCGCCCAGAGATCAAAAGCAGGATTCAGGCCATAGGAAATGACCCGGGAGCGGGTTTGATCAGCCATGGCTTTGACCCAGGGATCATCAAAATTGAGGATGGCGGTCCCTTCAGCCGGAAGAGATTGCACAAGTTCCGCCTTGCCTCGGGCAATGATTTCCTGTGATCCGGCCCGCTCAGCATGCACCGTGCCAATATTGGTCACGATTCCCACCTGGGGTTTGGCAATCTGGCAAAGCTGGGTGATCTCTCCCGGAACGTAGAAACCCATTTCCAGGACGGCGCATTCATGACTTCTTCCGAGACGCAGCAAGGTGAGGGGGAGTCCGATTTCATTGTTCTGATTGCCCAGGTTTTTGAGTGTGCGGTACTTTTGGCTGATCACTTCTGCCACCAATTCCTTGGTGGTCGATTTACCCACGCTTCCAGTGATGCCGATGACTTTAAGATTGATCTGCGAGCGACGCAGGGAAGCCAGTGATTGCAGGGCATTAAGAGTGTTTTCCACCCGGATACAGAAATGACCTTCAGGAATGGGAGTCATCGCAGCACCGCTTCGAACATCCAGGACAGGGAAGGCGGGGTCGACATCTTTCTCAATCAATGCGGCCCGGGCACCGTTCTTGAAGGCATCGCTGATGTGGCTGTGACCATCAGAGTTTTCACCCGGCATGGCAATAAACAGGCTGGCAGGAATTGCCAGGCGTGAATCGACGACGGCTTCAGCAAAGACCATTGCTGGACCATCGCCGCGGTCACGTCCATTGGATTCGAGAATATCTGCCAGGGTAAACATCAATTCACCTATTGCCCGGAAATACTTTTCCGTAGATCATCTGGCGGGATATTCATCAACACCACCAGTTGTTTGACTTCTTCGCTGAACACAGGAGCTGCCACCACCGACCCCCATATCGAGCTCTTGGGTTTTTCAAGCCAGATATAAACCAGAAATTGAGGATCGTCCACTGGACCCCAACCCACGAACGAGGCATTGGTGGCATTGCTGGAATACTGCCCATTGATGGCGATTTCTGCAGTACCGGTTTTGCCAGCCACACGGTAGCCTTCCACCAGGGCGGTTGAAGCTTCATCCTCCAGGGAGGTGGCGAGCATTTCGGAAAATGTATGAGCTGTGGTAGCTGAAATGGGCACGCCAACAACGGTCGGATTGGTGTTGTACTGCTGTCCGTTCTGGATATAGGCTTTCAACACGTGCGGCGCCATCATCTTACCGTCATTGGCGATGGCAGATGCAGCCTGTACCATTTGAATGGGGGTCACCGCCACACCCTGCCCGAAAGAGTTGGTGCCCAGGTTGACCGGATACCAGGTAGGGTCGCCCGGGGTGCTGAGGGGGAATACTTCCTCCCCGGTGAGATCGATGTTGGTGCGGTGACCAATGTTGAATTTTTCAACGTAATTGTAGAATTCGGTGGCGCCCATCTGGGTGGCCACCCATGAGAGGCAAACGTTCAATGAATGCTGCATACAGCCTGTCATGTCCTGCTCGCCCCAGGCGCCCCGGTCCCAGTTAAAAATGTTGATACCGCCCACATTAATGGTGCCGGTATCCACGAACCGGGTATCGGGTTTGACCACCCCAAGGTCGAGCGCGGAAGCCATGGTAATCACCTTGAAAACTGAACCTGGTTCATAAATCTGCCCGATGGCTTTGTTGTATGCGATTCCCGAAGTGTAAATATCGGAGTAAGTCCAATACTCATTCAAGTTCATCCGCGGGGTGGAAGCCATCGCCAGGATTTCACCATTGCGCGGATTTTCGACGATGATGGTTCCACTTACAGCCTCGTTCTTCTTGACTGCGTTATCGAGGATCTCTTCGGTGGCCGCCTGGATTTCACGGTCAATGGTCAGTACCAGGCTGGCTCCAGGAGGCGCTGAGGGGATCTCCTGCTCCACATATGGATCAAGCGCAACCACCACTTTTTGTTTCGTACCGGCGAGCAGATCGTTATACTTTTCCTCAACCCCAAAGAATCCGCGGGCGTTTTCACGGTCGAGATAGGGATAAAAACCGATCACATTTGAAGCCAGGCTGTTTTCTGGATAAACCCGCTGCAGGTGAGGTGACCAAACCAGACCGCGAAGAGTGGGAAGGTTCGGATCTTCACCGAACCGGTTGCTCTTCTCGTATTCCTGCTTCAAATTGGAAAGCGCATCGATCTGGGTTGCATCCACGAAATCTGCCAGGGTGACGTAGATACTTTGACCTTCCACATAAGGCATGCTGGCGAGGGCAAAGATCTGGTTATAATCCGCGCCTGTGACGGAGGCCACTGCCGTGGCGATGGCAGTGGGATTGCGTACGTAACGCAATTCAACGCCCACTTCGTACACCTCCTGATTGCCTGCCAGCAGGTGCCCCCAGCGGTCGTAGATGTATCCACGTTCCGATTGGATCGTGCGTACTTCGTATCCGTATTTCTCAGCCCAGCTTTCAAGGTTTTGTGCATGAACACTCGTCTGGATTCGGATCATCTGCGCGAACACCAGGACCAGAAATAGGGTGAGGAACAACCCCAGCCAATGAGCGTTGGTGAAGGTCCGTTTCTTCATGGATTGCTTCCTCCAACACTCGCGCTAAGCTGGTTAATACCGCGGAAAAGCCAATCCCAGAGAGATTGGCGGTAAGTCGATTTGATGACCGGTTCCACTGTCGTGGCAATCCCTGGAGGGGGCGCCAGAACCACCGGTGATTTACCGGTGTAGCCAGGCATCTCCATGTACACAGCCTGAGAAGGGTCAATCCGTTCAAACCCCAGCTCTTTTGCTCGTGCCTCCATGACACTGGCTGAGGTCATCAGCGCCAGTCGCGCTTTTCGGTCGGCGATCTGCCTTTCCAGGTCCTGGCGTTTCTGATCATTATCATAGGAAGCCAGACCCGCTGCTGCCGCCTGCCCGGAAATGCTCAAGTAAATCCCTGCGACCACCAGGATGGACACCAGAGCCAGCAAAAACAAGCCAATATACTGGAGCTGTACGCGCCACGGAGCCTGTCTGAAGGCGTGCGGCGATATCAGCTTCATTTTCGATGGCTTGCGTGGTGCTCGGTTCTCGTTGCGCGTGGTCATGCTTTACCTGGCTGCTTTTCCAGCTTTTCAATGATGCGTAATCGTGCGCTGCGCGCACGTGGATTCACTTTGATTTCTTCTTCACCAGCTTCTATGGGGTGCCGGTTGATCTCCCTGATCACTGCCTTGTGACCGCAGGTGCAGGCTGGTTGTTCGGGTGGGCAGATGCAATCCTGGCTTTCACGCCTGAAGGTGTGCTTGACGATGCGGTCCTCCAGAGAGTGAAATGAAATCACCGCCAGGCGCCCACCAGGAGTCAAGGCCTCGATTGCCTGGGGTAGAAAATCCTCAAGCGCTTGAAGTTCCTGGTTCACGGCAATTCGGAGCGCCTGGAACGAGCGGGTGGCAGGGTGGATTTTACCCGAACTTTTGCCAGCCGTCCTTTGGATCACATGAGCAAGTTCCAATGTTGTCTTGATGGGACGTGCCTGGACGATTGCCCTGGCGATCTGCCGGGAACGTCTTTCCTCGCCATATTTGAAGAGGATATCGGCGATTTCAGATTCGGGAAAAGTGTTTACGATCTCCGAGGCGCTGACAGGCTGAGACGGGTCAAAACGCATATCCAACGGCCCTTCTTTGAGGAATGAAAATCCGCGATGTGGCATATCGATCTGCATAGAGGAAACCCCTAAGTCAATGACGATGCCGTCGACGAAGTCCCAGCGTAGTGCCAGCAGTTCCCTGGAGAGAGAAGTGTAGGAGGAGTGCACCAGGTGGACTCGGTCTTGAAACGACGACAGGCGCTGCATGGCAATGGCAAGTGCATCCGGGTCGATATCCAGGCCGAGAAGTTGTCCATCCGGTGAGCTGGCATCCAGGATTCCCCAGGCATGCCCACCCGCTCCCACGGTGGCGTCAACGTACTTTCCCCCACTCACGGGTTTGATGGCAGTGATGATCTCTTGGTAAAGAACTGATAGGTGGGGCGGTTTGATACCGCCTTCCTGTGTTGCCATGTTAGATCGAGAGGTCGAGCGAAGCGAATTGCTTTTCCTTGAAGTCAGGCTCGGAAACCATATCATTCTGAGCCTTCCAGTTGGACGGAGACCAGATTTCGATCTCTTCGCCAATACCCACCACCACCGCAGCACCATTAAGACCGGCTTCGTCACGCAGGTTCTGTGGGATAATGAAACGGCCGGCGCGGTCGAATTCAATCTCGGCAGCATTGGCCAGGAACCAGCGTTTGAGCTGGCGGATGGCAGGGTCCATTGAATTCATGTGATTCAACCGGTCCAGGAATGCCTGAAAGCGGGCAGAGGGGTAAATGGTGAGGTTTTGATCAAATCCTTTGGTCAGGAAGGCACCACCCTGTAATTGATCCCTGTACTTTGCGGGGATGGTGATCCGTCCTTTTTCGTCGATGGAATGATCGTAATGATTGAGGAACATCAGTTCTACCTTCCCTAGTTATGCTGAACGCCGGACGGATCCGGCGCTCTCCCCACAATTACCCACTTAACACCACTTTCCTCCACATTGTATCCATATTTGCGGGTGAATTCAAGTGGAATGGGGTTTTTTTAAGTATTAATTTTGGGTATTCGTGTAGAAAAAATGGGGGCAAACTGTAAAAAAGTGGGAGAGGCCGGTTTTTGGAATTTCTGATAAAGGTGACGAAGAATCGGGGAAACGACGATAAAAAGGGATGAAAATTAACAAAAACCCCGGCATTGTGGGCCAGGGCTTGAAATTGTTGCAACTAATTCGTTAACTTTTCTCATTCATTGCTTTGGTTTATCAAAATTATCAGTAGAAGATATACAAATAATCTGGTAATGGAAGGCCAATTTAATAATTAAGAAGAAAATAACAAATAAAGATACAAAATTATTAATCCAGTTACTGAAATCGACGAAAATATGCGTCAAGCTCTGGACGCATATTAATACCTGCGATTTCAAAACAATCAAGCAAATCCGAATAAGCCCCTTCACCTCCCAAAAAATCCCACATTTCATTGGCAACGAGGATTTCATGCTGCAGGTCAAATAATCCCCTCATCGTCCATCGGTTATAGGGTTCTGGTTCATATGGATTATACGGAATGCCGATTAATGGATGAATCTCAACAGTGGGATCTACATACATTTCGGCTGCAGCCCATAAAAGTAACATTCTTTTATAATCCTCAAAATTCCCTATGTTGGGTTTCACTGTTTTTATGTCCATACAAAAAACAACATTGTTAGCAGTCTTTAAATAAATGTCGTAATTCCTAAGCTTTACGTTGCAAGGTTCTCCTAATTGGCAAACACTTCTAATTTCTTCCAATTCATTTATCGAATTTGGATCTCGCTCTGCAGTTGTTATTGCAGACATAATTCCATCGATAACCCTCTGCGCTTCAGAAGATAGATAACGATTAGGCTTAATTTGCATTTTTGCTTCTACAAACCGATCCGCAGCTAGTTCTATTGCGACAGGTTCGTAGATAGAGACCCCGAAAGTTGTGTTTAGAGATTGAATAAATGAAAAAAGAGCCATTCGATCGCGTCCAAGTAAACGGTAATGGAAAGGCATGTACTCTGATTCAGGTTTGTATGCCTTGAATTTCTTTGATAGGCACTGTTGAATTTTGGATATTAATCTTTCTTTTCGTTCAGGTTCCATCGCCATATCTCCCCTTAATCATCCCTTTTCATGCGAAATATCTTTTCTGAATATGAAGATTTATCCTTTTCAGTCCTATTCAAGACAGGGCGTTTGAATTCCTCTATTATTTTCAACCCGCTTAGCTTTGCAATTTGAGGATAAATGTTAAAGCTATCATTGGCTACAATGAAAATTTCACAATCATTTACTAGGTAATTCATCATGTTTATAAGAACTGTAGAAATTCCCTTAACATACTCATTCCTTGCGGCTAAGCCCTTGCCCTTTGATTGAGGACCAATTTCTTCGCTATCTCGCCTAGGAATATTAAACATTTCATAGGCATATGCATGTTGCTCATGATAATCTATCATTCCAACATATGGAGGACTAGTGAATATACCCTTAGCTTTCTTCTCACTTAACAATGTTTGCAGGGCTTTATCCAAAGATGAAAGACTTTTATTCAAATCAATTTCTCTTGAATCACCAGTGATACATATTTGATGAGTCTTAGTTCGAAGGCCATCAAATTCTAACAATCTCTTAATTGTATCCTTGGAATAAAAATCCCACCAATATGATAATGAAAAAAGAGGCTTACAAATTTTATTGTGCTTATGGCAATAATATGGTTCGAGGACTGGCTCGATCAAAGTTGCAAGATCAGAATGCGTCGTTGCCCTGCAGGATCGTGCAGTTCTGCTAAGAATTAATCTTAATATATTTTTAGCATCTTCATTTTTTACAGAATTAATTTGGTTTAATAAAAAAATAATTTCACTTTTCACTGGAGGTGTAAACCATTTATTTATGAAGCTATTATTCGGATTTTTCTCATGCAAGTTAATAAAATATTTCTGCTGGATAATCTTTGAAATTTTACCAATCTCATTTACTTTAGCGTGTGAATATGAAGCTAAATCAATTTCACCTCTGCGTACACGATAAAGTATATCTGGTGTTGGAAAAAACTCTTTGTTAAATTCAGATATAGAATTTGTGAGCTCTGTATCGAAATCCTTCCAAATAGAATTGGAAAAAGCATTTTGTAATTGTTGCGTTATTTTAAGAGTTTCTTGCGAGAGTTTATCTATATCGTGTTTCTCAACCTTCATATTGCTAATTAGGGTATTGAACTCTGAAATATCAACTCCGATAGCATTAATACCAAGTTCATTTGCTTGAACCAATGTGGTTCCACTCCCACAAAAGGGATCAATTACGATGTCACCTCGATGAAAAAAAACCTCTTTTTTTGATCCATTCAAATGGTCATCAAGAAAGTATTCAACTAACTGTGGGATGAACTTTCCTTTGTAGGGATGGAGACGATGAACGTGTTTTGTTCGTTCATATTCTTTTACATTATCAAATGAAAGTTCCCAATTTAAATCCTCTCCAACTTGAGATTTCCATTGTATTTTATTGTTTTCTAACTGAGAGTAATAGTTTTCGAGGTCTTCAATTCTCAAAAAAGAATTCCCATTAATAATGTGCCTTCGCAATTGACCATACTTAATTAAGTAAGAAATGTTTTCACGAGAAACATTTTTCCTATACTTGTCGTTAACATATCGGACCGATTCATCAATTGTCAGAAGATGATTTTCCATTTCATCGCCAGCTATTGTAAAAATTGCAAAGCAAAATTCAGAAGAGAATATCTATACATGAAACTAGCCTTTCAATCTCGGAATAAATGTTGGTGCAGTATTAACGGTACTCATGTAAATTCATTCATTAATTATAAAACATATTTTCTGATTAAAAAAACTGCACCTCAGCTCGTTTTATTGGTTTACAGCCTTAGAACCAAAAAATTTGCTTAATCGCATCAATTGGTAACTATTTTACTTACCTGTAGCCCACTGTAAAATGGGCATCCCTTTTGTAAACACTGTTTGTTAAGAGGGCTGAAATCACAGTGGATCGATTCCGGCATTTCGAGCTTTACCCCAAACTCTTTTTGCAGGAACGCGTCCGCACACTGTAATGCCAGGAATGTATCACGTTTGCAGCAGCGCGGTCCGCCGTGTTCTGCTATTGACAGCAAACTTTCGGCGGTCATTCGGTTGCAAAGCTGCCAGGTCTGTGTAGAAAGGGGCGATGACCCGGTGATCAGGCTGATAAAAATCCCCGTACCCACCGCAGCACCGCAATTACCGCAAAATCCACACGAGCCACCCATGACGCCTTCAGCGCGATGCCGCGCCTGCCTGAGTTGAATCGGCAAATTGCCGCCCGGTTTGACCTGGTTGTAAGATGCCAGCAGCACAGCGGGTACCAGGAAATGATGCTCGGGTCCGTGCATGGCAACGGATGGATGGCTCATCAGGTTGATGGCCATTGCGACGGGGTTCCTGGAGGTGGATTGCAGGCAATAGCTCTCGAACAAGTCGCTGGGCTCAGCCCTGTGGCAGGTGTCACATACGTAATGCCCTGCAGCGCAATTAACTTCCGAAAGGTAGGTGCTGCCGCAGTAAACGCAAATCTGCTCCACTGCGTGTGATTGATAGACGAGCGGCTCGCCACATAACAAACAGCCGGATGGATATTTCACAAAGAATTCCTTTCTGTATCTTTGTCCGGAGAACTATTTTACAATCCATTAAAACATCTTTTTGATGATACATCATATGATGAGTACATGAAAAGGTGCGAACACAAAAAAGGCATTCGCACCTTCTCATATTTACATTTCCCGATATGGTTAAATGAGACCACCTGGTCTCAAGAAGCTCCCACAGCTTTCACCGCCTCCAGCAATTCCTGACTCTCCTGCAGCCAGGGCAGGGGGTTGTAGATACGCTTGATGTAGCGGATAATCCCTGCGGGGTCGACCACGATGGCGGCAGTGCGCTGCAGCCCGACAAAGTTCTTGGTCAATTCAAACTGGTGATAGACGTCCCGTTCAGGATCCGCAAGAATGGGAAAAGGTGCCTTAAGCTGCTCGCCGTACTGACCGGCGCGTTCGAGCGTGTCCCCCAGGATGATCAGGATCTGGGCATTTTC
>DNOU01000159.1:16020-21078 GCA_003501835.1 Anaerolineaceae bacterium
TTGTGGCTGGAAGCTTGAAATCAGGAACCGGTGAGCCCACTTTCAATTCATCTTCAGACATGGGTATCTCCTTTACCTTACCTGGTTTGCCTGGTAGAGGGTGCCATCAATTGCTCTTATAGAAAGAGTATAGCGCGGAAAAGTCAAAAGTCATCTTGTTATTTGAGATAGGCAACACACATTCATTTGACACGATTTCCATCTTCCTCTAAACTTACACCATGCTTTCCAGGGTCTACTCATGCGCTGTGGTCGGAATGGAAGGGGTCATCGTCGAAGTGGAAGTGGACACTGGCGATGGCCTGCCGAAAATGATCATCGTCGGACTTCCTGATGAAGCAGTCCAGGAATCCCGCGAGCGGGTTCACTCTGCAATCAAGAATGCTGGCCTTTACTACCCCCGAAAGAGTCTGACCGTCAACCTGGCGCCGGCCGTGGTGCGCAAGGAAGGAGCTGGTTACGACCTGCCCATCGCCCTGGGGGTGTTGATCGCTTCTGCGCAGGTTCCCCCGGATTGCGTGGATAATGCCCTGGTGATTGGCGAGCTCTCGCTCGATGGCAGTGTACGTCATGTGCGCGGGGTGTTGCCCATGGCTGCACTGGCAAGGGAAAAGGGTTTCAAGACGGTTTTCACGCCGCAGGTGGATGCCGCAGAAGCGTCATTGATCCCTGACCTGGAAGTCATCCCCGTGGGTTCGATTGGCGAGCTCTACCGCCATTTGATCCACCAGCAGGTGATCCCCCCGCAGGTGCCGGTCGCCCCCGAACAGATCCCGGTGGTGGTGCAGACCGACTTCAGCGAAGTCAAGGGACAGGAACATGTCAAACGCGCGCTGGAAGTGGCTGCAGCCGGCGGACACAATATCCTGATGACGGGTTCGCCCGGCGCCGGGAAAACCCTGCTCGCACGCGCCCTACCTGGAATCCTTCCCCGGATGTCGCTTGAGGAGTCGCTGGATGTCACCCGGGTTTACTCGGTGGCAGATCAGCTTCCTGCAGATACGCCGCTGATCAACAACCGTCCATTCCGTTCGCCGCACCATACGGTATCCTTCGCCGGATTGGTGGGTGGAGGCAATATTCCACGCCCGGGTGAGATTTCGCTGGCGCACCGTGGGGTGCTCTTTTTGGATGAACTCCCTGAGTTCAACCCGCGGGTGCTGGAAGTGCTGCGCCAACCCATGGAGGACAAGATCGTCACCATCAGCCGGGCGCACGGCACCATCACCTTTCCCGCCAGTTTTCAGATGGTGGGTGCGATGAATCCGTGCCCGTGCGGTTTTTACGGCGATCCGGTCAAACCCTGCACCTGCTCGGCAGGGGTGATCAGCAAGTACCAGAAGCGCATCTCGGGTCCGCTGCTGGACCGGATCGATATTCACATCGAAGTGCCGCGCGTGGAATACGAAAAATTGAGCGACCGGCGGGTGGCGGAATCCTCGGAAGTCATTCGCGCCCGGGTGGAAGCCGCACGCCAAATTCAACGGCTGCGGTTCAAACCGCCGGAAGATGCTGAAGGGGATGGTTTTGCACCGCTGTGCAACGCCGATATGCGCCCGGCTGAGATTCGCCAGTACTGCGCATTGGATGAGACCGGTCAGGCGTTGATGAAAACCGCCATGAACCAGCTCCAGCTCACTGCCCGGGCGTATCACCGCATTCTCAAACTTGCGCGCACCATTGCGGACCTGGCGGGGGCGGAAAATATTTCCCCCACACACCTGGCAGAAGCCCTGCAGTACCGTCCGAGAACAACCTCATACTGAACTCCTTCGGATCATTCGAATCGATACTCATCTCCACTGACGGATCCAGCCGGGTGGATTTTCCAGTGATCTTCATCTCCAGAAACCAAATGAATGAGGTTTGCCAGATGATTAATCACGCTCTCCAGATAATTAGTGGTTAGAATAAAATAGTGGCAAAAAGCATCAGGTCGGAGGAATGATGGACCATCAAACCCTGGAAAAGCCAAAAGTACTGGTGACCCGCAGGCTGCCAGATGTCATCCTGGAAGAATACAAGCGTGCGGCGGATATCGAACTCTGGGATGAGGAAACGCCGATCCCGTATGACACCTTGCTGGAGAAAGTTCGCGGCAAGGAAGGTCTGGTGTGCCTCCTCACAGAAAAGGTGGATCAAAGAGTGATCGCTGCAGGTACCGGGTTGAAGGTGATCTCTCAAATTGCGGTCGGTTTTGACAATATCGATATTCCAGAAGCCACGGCGCGCGGCATCCGGGTGGGGAATACCCCCGGTGTGCTGACCGATGCAACGGCGGATCTGGCGTTTTCCCTTCTCATGGCAGCCGCCAGGCGGCTTGGAGAAGGCATGGATTATGTTCGCCAGGGCAAATGGAAGACCTGGGGGCTGACCTTGCTCATGGGGCAGGAGGTTTACGGCAAAACCATTGGGATCATCGGCATGGGCAGGATCGGGCAGGCCATGGCGAAACGCGCGCATGGATTCAACATGCGGATCCTTTATTCAGATCACAGCAGGGTCAGGCAGGTAGATGAAGGGCTGAGTGCCCAGTTTTGCCCCCTGGATGAGCTGCTGCGTGAATCTGACTATATCAGCCTGCATGTGAATTTGACGGATGAAACCCGCGGTATGATCGGGGCACACGAGTTTGACCTGATGAAACCGACTGCCATTTTGATCAACACAGCGCGAGGGGCACTGGTGGATCAGAATGCCCTCTATCAGGCACTTAAAGGTGGAAAAATCGCATATGCAGCGCTCGATGTCACCGATCCCGAACCCATGTCTCCGGATGACCGGCTGCTGACGCTTCCCAATATCATCGTTGTACCTCACATCGGCAGCGCCACAGTCAATACCCGCATGACCATGTGCCGGATGGCACTGCAAAACCTGGTCGCCGGACTCAAAGGGGAGAAGCTGCCTTACCCGGTGAATTGAATCACACACCGCTCAGACGAGATTTTCCTCCCGGCAGGCTTCCGGGGGTTTCACACGCGGTAAATGACAAACGGATCAGCGAATGAAAGCGGATCCGTTTTCAGTTACCTCCGAACGATCCCCTGGTAAACGGTGGATAACGCTCTACTTTTTCGGCATTGCATGATCCAGGATGGTTTTCATCAGCGCCGGATCCTCTTTGAACAGACCGGCTTTCGGCAATCTCTGGAGTAGCAGCGCCCAGTTGGGGTTGGCAGCAAAGACGCGCTTAAAAATAGGCAGGGCTTTATCGATGTTGCCCAGATCTGCCATTGTCGTAGCCTGCCAGAAGGGGAGCTCGTCCATTTCGGGCGCCATTTCAGCCGCGGCATTGTAGGCTTCGAAAGCCTGTTCGGTCTTGCCTTCACTGATCAGGGCATCTCCATGGTTCATCATTTCGTATGCCTGGTTGACCTTGATCAGACGTTTCAACTCAGCCAGGGGAGCAGGATGATCCTCGACCCTCAGTTCCAATGACTTTTCCTTCCAGGGTGTATCGGTGACATTCCCGCTGACGATGACCATGGCAGCAGATTGCATACCGCGAATATCACCCTCCTCTGCCTGGGCGGCTTCGAGGGCAGCCATCATGCGATCCGAGAGCGCTCCCCGGGATTTTTCGTACGCCTCTGCCATGGCATGCCAGACCGTGTCTTTTAGCATCATGTTTGCCTGGACTGAAAACTGGTTTCCGATGACATGACCTGCTTCAGCGATGCAGCGTGAACCCGTGTAAGTGTACACATTACCGCTGGCGTGCAGCATGGATACCTGGCGCAACTGGTGGTTTTCATCCGCCGCCAGTAAAGATTTGAGCACACATTCCACATCCGGGTTGCCTGCCATGGCTGTGAGACCCTGTGGTCCGTAACTGATATCAGCCATTGCCTGGGTGGCGACCACGCCGATGCCTGCTTCGGCCCACGGTACAACCGAGCCCACCGAGAACCAGTGGGATTGGACTGCCGCGCCCATCTCACCCGTGTTTGGATCGCGGGCTACGATGGAATAAGTGTGCGCAAATGGAAATCGGTCGAGATGAGCTGCTGGTTGCGTCATTTGGAACCTCCTTTTCGGGATGACATCAGGGTTTGAAGAAAAATGCGGTATCTGAAACGCCGTTGCCAGTCCAGTATCGGCGCCAGGGGCGGATCTCCTGCCAGACCTTCGTCCAGATCTCACCATCCGGTCCTTGTTCCGGGGTACGGGAATTGGGGGCGATGGAATCGCTCGGTAGGGCTTTGTTCACGTTATCAATGATCAGTATGCCATTTCGCTTGAGCAAGGGCAGGGATCGCCAGGCGCACTGAGCACGGTAGATACCATCAATGACCACAAAATCAAGGCTTTCCGGATTGAAACGACCGGTGACCTGAACGTACCCTGATTGATCGATATCCTGGTCAGGGTGCTCGAGCCTGGGTTGGTGAATCATGTCCACATTGGCAATGGATCTCTCCATCAGCATCAAGCGTACTTTTTCAACCCATTCAGCATTGTGCTCAACACTGGTGAGGTGGTGCACCCTGGAAGCAAACCAAATGGTGCTGCGGCCTGAACCAAATTCAAGCCCATCGTCAACGGGGAGCAGATAATCTTCAAGGAAGGATACGGCTTGCGGAGCGAACCAGGGCACCCCGGGGTGCATTTTTCGATAAAGCTTCTCGCGGCTGCGATTGAGCAAATACCTGACTGTCCAATGCGAAAAAGATCTTGCCATGGGCACCTTCACGAATCCTTCGGGGAACCAGCTTTATGGCTGCACCAGCGGGTGAATATCGCCATCGAAAGAAAACGGCTGCCGGATTCCTCGCGCAGTCCAAGTTCACCACTGGTAATTGTACCCGGGTGGGTACGCATCATCTCATCCACAGCGTAATACATGGTCACGGCACTGGCTTTGACAGCATATGCTGTGAGCTGGACAAAAAGGGGGTCGGGAGAGAGCACCTCCCGGCAGGCTTCAAGCAAGGCGGGGATGAGTTTGTAGAATTCCCAGACCTCTCCCCTGGGGCCGCGACCAAATTTGGGAGGGTCAAGGATAATCCCATCATAGGTGGATCCACGCCGTTTTTCACGCTGCACGAACTTGAG
>DNOU01000156.1 GCA_003501835.1 Anaerolineaceae bacterium
GAGTGCGGACCCGGAATTGAATGCGGATCTCATGCTCCGCCAGGTGATCGGGGTGAATGGTCTGCGGCACCACGTAGCGAACATTCTCGGCGTTTGTAACGGGAATCACCCTGTCCGCCTCAGCATGACCGCGTAAGCCATCCAGTGCGGCTGCTTTGCCGGCAATCAGCCCTGCCTGAGAAACCCAATCCACCAGGTCATACACATGCACCACATTTCCTGCAGAATAAAAACCGGGCAGGCTGGTCTGGAAATGGTCATCCACGAAAGGTCCGGCAGTGACAGGGTCGATCGCCACCCCGGCTTTGCGCGATAACTCATTTTCGGGGATCAGTCCCACCGATAAAAGCAAGGTGTCACAGGGGATGATCTCCTCGGTGCCTGGAATCGGATTCCACTTTTCATCCACTGCCACCGACTCAATGGCTTCCACACGCTCCCGGCCGATGATATTCTTCACCGTGTGCATCAATTGCAGGGGAATATCATAATCCAGTAAGCACTGTACGAAATTACGTGACAACCCGGAAAGGTAGGGCATCACTTCGAGCACCCTTTCCACTTTGGCGCCCTCAAATGTCAGCCGGCGGGCCATGATCATGCCGATATCGCCAGATCCCAGGATGACAAATCTCTTTCCCGGCATGTAGCCTTCCACGTTCACCCAGCGCTGGGCGGTACCCGCCGTATACACGCCGGCAGGGCGCGTGCCCGGAAGCCGTACCTGAGCCCGTGTTCGTTCGCGGCAGCCCATGGCCAGAATCACCGCTTTGGATTGGAGATCCACAAAACCGTGCAGCTTGCTGGTCGCCAGGATGCGGTGATCCCTGGTGATTTCCAGCACCATCGTATCCAATAGGAATTCAACGCCCAGGCTGTAAGCATCACTGATGAACCGCTGAGCATAGCTGGGGCCAGGCAGATCTTCCTTGAACATCTCAACGCCAAACCCATTGTGGATGCATTGCAGCAGGATACCGCCCGGCTCGAGATCGCGCTCAATAACCAAAACATCCTGCGCACCATTCTTTTTAGCGGAAATCGCCGCTGCCAATCCGCCAGGTCCGCTGCCGATGACCACCACATCGTAATTATCCTTGAGGGTCATCTTGTTCCTCCACATCCTTGGTCAGCCTTTCCAGCAATGTTGAACTTCCGCCCCTTTTGGTGACTTCCAGGGGAGAGATACCGAGTTCGCGGGCGAGAATTTCCACCACCCGGGGCATATCGAAAGCCCCCAGGCAGCGTCCGGTGCCCAGCCAGGTGCGGCGTTTGATGGCGTCGTAGGTGGTGGCGGGAAGTGGCGAATGAATTTCCGCCAGGATCTCGCCTTCGGTGACCATCTCGCAGCGGCAGATGATCCGTCTGAAGGCCGGGTCGGCATCGCCCAAAGCCTTTTGTTCTGCATGGCTCAGGTGGCTGAATCTTGCCCGCGGTTTTCGGATGGGATTCCAATTCTCCTTTTGTTGAAGGGGTTCACCGGCCTCCAGCAGAAGTTCAATCACCCGTTCGGCGATTGCGGGCGCAGCAGTGAGCCCGGGGCTTTCAATCCCGCCAATGTTGACAAAACCGCGAACCTCCTCCGGCACTTCGATGATGAAATCGTGATGATAATCCACACCAGACGCGGTGCAGGTGGCATTTCCCGTTGCCCGGGTACCTCCAAAAACGGCGATGACGGCACGTTGGTTAAGGGACGGTACCAGTCTCAAAGCCGACTGCCAGATCTCACTCAAGCCTGCCCCGGTGACGGCTGTATCCTCGGGATCCGGCGAGACTGTCGAAGTGGGTCCGACCAGGGCATTGCCATGTGTGCTGCCCACGACCACAGTTCCCTTGGAAACAGCGGATGGTACAGGAAACAGCACATTTTGCATTTCAAACTCTGATTGATCCAGGACAAAATACTCTCCTTTGCGGGGGGTGATCTTGAACCCGGGTCTGACGCCAGCCTTGTGCATGACTTCATCCGAGTAAACCCCGGCTGCGTTCACAACCCAGCGGCAGGCGAAGTCCCCCCTTGATGTATGGATGCCTTTGATGGTTTTGTTTTCCAGAATGAAATCTTCAAAAGCGGTCTCCACCATCACTTGAACCCCGTTTTCGATCGCATTCTCAAGGGGTGCAATGCAGGCAGCAAATGGATCAATCAGACCAGCAGTGGGTGTGAACAATGCGCCCGTGACTGCCGGGTTCACTTTGGGCTCCCGGTTACGCATTTCTTCAGCGCTGATCAGCTCGGCACGGATTCCGTTTTCCATGGCACGCTGCTTGAGATCTGTCAAACAGGAAAGTTCCTCATCATTCACGGCGACAATGTATGCACCAGTGTGTTTTAACGGAATCCCCAACTCCAATGAAAGCCTATCCCACATGGGATTGCCAATCTTGTTCATGCGGGCCTTCAGGGTTCCCGGGATGGGATCATGACCGGCATGGATGATCGCCGAGTTGGCACAGCTTGCTCCCATGCCAATATCAACATTCTTTTCAATCAACAGAACCTTGAGATCGTAGCGTGAAAGGGCACGTGCGGTCATACATCCCACCACGCCCCCGCCGATAATGATCACATCAAAACTTTTCATGAAAATCCCTTTGGATCGAGGATTGATCCATCCTCACAACGGATCAGTCTGTAAAAGTCACCTAATTCCGGGGTGGATACCCGGTAATGTCGCGAATCTCGTTATAAAGTGGTTTCAAGCGATCATACATTTTACAATAAACGCGTTTGTAAAGTGCATCATAAATCTCGTGATTCTGCTTGATTGGCTCGTACCGGCTGCCCTCATGGCACATTTCATTGACCGCGGTTTCAAAATCGGGATGAAGTTTCATTCCCACAGCCGCATCCATGGCTGCGCCCAACCCGCTGGCTTCATAGACATGCGGGTTTGATACAGGCAACCCGAAAATATCAGCTGTAAGCTGCATGGCAGCCTTGCTTTGACTTCCGCCGCCCGCAACGCGGATCTGACGAATGGGTGTGTTGCTGCGGGAATTCGTCCGGTCTGCCCCCTCACGCAAGGCATATGCCAGACCCTCCAGGATGGAGCGGTACATATGTGCCCGGGTATGTACATCACCAAAACCGATGATCGCCCCCTTGGCTTCAGGCCCGGGAATCTTGAGTCCTGGCGACCAGTAAGGTTGCAACATCAATCCCATAGACCCGGCGGGCACCATATTGACCAGATCATCAAACAATTCTTCTGTCTCCATACCACGCTCTGTAGCCAGCCGCTCCTCGTTCATGCCAAATTCGCGCTTGAACCAGGAAACCATCCAGTAACCGCGATAGATCTGGATCTCAAGAGAGTATGCACCCGGGACGGCTGACGGATATGGAGGAATGAGGGGAATGACTTCAAGGTACTTTTTATGAGTCGTATTGATGGTTGCAGTGGTACCGTAGCTCAGGCAGGCGATGGAGGGATCCACACATCCGGCACCAATCACTTCGCAGGCTTTATCAGCAGCCGCCGCAATCAGGGGCAGCCCTTCAGGAATTCCGGTTGCATCTGACGCTGCAGCAGTGATTACACCCAGCTGACCGGTGGGTTTGACCAGGTCCGGGAGAATCGCTTTGTCCATGGGCACTGCCTGCCATTTCCAGTCGAATTTTCCAGCCCATTCCTGCTTTTTATAATCAAACGGCATGTACCCCACCTGGCAGCCAACTGAATCCGTGAAGTGGCCGGTCAGTAAATAGGTAAGATACCCTGAAAGAAGGAGGTATTTATGCGTTTTTGCCCAGACCTCGGGTTCATATCTTTGCAGCCAGTTTGATTCAGCCTCTGCCTGCAGGTATGCCACCGTTTCCCGCATCCCGGTAATACTGAACAGGAGACCCCAAATACCACCCACTGGCTTAAGTCCTGGTGTGCGGCGTTGATCGAGCCAATGAATGGCAGGACGCAACGGCTTACCTGTGGCATCCACATTGATCAGCGTGGACCGCTGGGTGGTCAGTGACGCTGCCGCAATGGCTGACCTGTCCACCCCCGGTTGCAGCCACAACTGCTGGCAGGCGGCACATACCGCGTTCCAAAACACCTGCGGATCCTGTTCTGCAAGACCTGGTGCGGTGGATGTATAGGGTTCAATGGGGACACGTGTTTTTGCCACCAGGTTGCCGCGCAGGTCAAAGATCATCGCCCGCACACTTTGGGTGCCATTATCGATTGCCAGCAGGTGTTCACCGCTCATGGGTCAAACCTCCAGGTTTTTGCTCCAGTTTTTGGATCTCTGCTCATCCGAAAGGTCAAGGCCAAGTGTGCCGCCCGGGTTCATAATGTTATTGGGGTCAAAATGAGTCTTCAGCACACGGATGACATCCATGGCCGATTTGCCGATCTGCTCTTCCAACCATGGGGCGGTTTGCTTTCCCACCCCGTGGTGGTGACTCATGGCTGCACCACTTTTCTGGATCGCCTCAAGAATGCTGTACTGCAGGTCCAGGTACTCGTTAATTTTATTGATTTTGTCGATAAAGATAAAGTAAAGATTGGCACCTTGTGGATACATATGTGACACATGCGTCATACAAATGGTCCGGGGTCTTGATTTGACCACTTTTCTCACCTGCTGATACACTTCTTCCATCTGGGACCAGGT